>WKKR01000006.1 GCA_009684525.1 Geobacter sp. | reverse complement strand
CCGACTCCGACTCCGACTCCGACGCCGACCCCCACACCGACCCCCACACCGACCCCCACACCGACCCCCACACCGACTCCGACCCCGACGCCGTCTCCCACTGCAGGTCAGGCGGTGTTCACAACCAACTGTGCCGATTGCCACGTCCTTACCGGCACTTCACGCATGAATCTCACCGGCAAGGGCGCACTGGTCAGCACAAAATTCCCCTCAGCGGGCGTTAGTGGCCATCAGGGAATCATCCTGTCTGCAACCGAGCTTGCCGATCTCAAGGCTTTCCTCCAGTAGGAGGCTGCACAAACGAAACGGGCCTGCATCTGCAGGCCCGTTTCCCATTTCTCACCAATTATCCACTGCCCGTCAACCCTTTTCCTTCAGCGCCAGTGCTGCGGCATAGACCGCGCTGCGCGACGCGCCCGAAAGGGCGGTCACCCGCTGCACCGCCTCCTTGACCGTGCAGCCCGCGGCAAGCGCGGTCCGCAGCATATCTGCCATGTCAGGGGGCGCATGCTCCAGCTGCGGCTCTCCTGCGGCCACCAGGATCACCACCTCCCCCCGGGCAGGCGTCTCGGTGAAACGGCGGGCTAGCTCCGGAAGACGGTCACGGGCGATCTCCTCGTATATTTTTGTCAGTTCACGGGCCACCACCGCGCTCCGGTCGCCGAACAGATCGGCCATGTCGGCCAGGGTGGCCGCAAGCCGGTGCGGCGCCTCGTAAAATACGAGCAGGCGAGGTTCGGCAGCCAGCGATGACAGCCTCTCGCGTCGTTTCCCCTGACGATTGGGCAGAAACCCGATAAAGGTGAACTCGTCCGTGGGCAGCCCGGATGCCGACAGGGCCGCAATTGCCGCGCACCCGCCGGGCAGCGGAACCACGTTCACCCCGGCTGCCGCGGCATCGCGCACCAGCTGGTAGCCGGGGTCGGAGATGCAGGGGGTGCCTGCATCGGAGACCAGTGCCACGTTCTTCCCCTCGACAAGCGCTGCAATGATCTGCTGCCCCTTGATCTGCTGGTTATGGTCGAAATAGGAGACGAGCGGCCGGGAGATGCCGAAGTGGGTCAGGAGCTTGCGGGTATGGCGGGTGTCCTCTGCTGCGATCAGGTCCACCTCGCCAAGGATCCGCACCGCCCGGAAGGTCATGTCTTCCAGGTTGCCGATGGGGGTGGCAACGATATAGAGAGTGCCTGCCGGCACCCTATTTCCCCCAGTCTCTGGAATAACGGAAATCCCGATCGATGGTCCGGTTGGAGACCTTGGCGATCACCGGCAGCCGTCGTTTGAAGTGGGAATTCTGCACCTTGCGCTGGATCTGGTCGATGAAATCCGGGGCAAGCCCGCTGGCCAACAGCTCATCACGGGTCATCCGCAGATCCACCATCCGATAGAGCAGTTCGTCCACGGCCCGATAGGTGAAGCCCAGCTCCTGCTCGTCAGTCTGCCCGGCCCAGAGGTCCGCGGAGGGCTGCTTGTCTATGACGGCCCGCGGCACCTTCATCTCTTCGGAAAGCTCCCAGACCTGGGACTTGTAGAGGTCGCCAATCGGGTTCAGAGCGCTGGCCATGTCACCGTAGAGGGTACCATAGCCGAGCAGCAGCTCGGTCTTGTTGCTGGTCCCGAGCACCAGGGCGCCAAGGGCTGCCGAATGGTCGAAGAGAATGGTCATCCGCTCCCGGGCCATCTTGTTGCCGCGCCGCATGGGGTCCGCATCGGGGAAGAGATTGAAGTAGGCATCCACCATCGGGGTTATCTCGATGACCTGGTACGATATCCCCAGGTTCTCAGCCACCAGGCGGGCATGGGCCTCGCTCTCCGGGTTGCTGGCCTTGTAGGGCATCACGATGGCATGGACATTCTCCGGCCCCAGCCCCTCTGCTGCCAGATGGGCGACCAGGGCCGAGTCGATGCCGCCGGAGAGCCCGAGCACCACCTTTTTCAGCCCCACCTTGGTGACTTCCTCCCTGACAAAACCGGTCAGGACCTGGCGCAAAAGCTTGCCGTTCACCGTCAATCCCGCCATCAGCACTCCCTCCCCTGCTCGATCCGCCTCAGCTCCTTCATGGTGATGAAGAGGTTCTCGTCCCGCATCATCGGGGCAAAGATCCGTTCGCGCCGTAGCGCGCCCTGGCTGAGCCTCGCCAGCACCAGATCCTCTTCAAAGAGTTGCGCGCGGACGATGGTCGAGCCGTCCGGATCGACCGCCTCGGAACCGCCCCAGAAATTCACGCCATCCTCGTACCCGACCCGGTTGCAGTAGAGCACCCGGCTGTTGAGAAACATGGCAACGGTAGAGGTGAGTTTCTGCCAGGCATCGGTGGAGCCGAGGGAATCTGCATCGGTGACCCCCCTGCCGGGGCTGCTGGAGAGGCAGATCAGGGTGGTGGCGCCGTCCATGGCCAGGATATACGGGGCTGAGAGGTGCCACATATCCTCGCAGATGAGCATTCCCATCCGGCCGAAACGGGTGTCGAAGGCCCGGAAACACTCGCCGCGGGCCAGATAGCGCTGCTCGTCGAAGAGTCCATAGGTGGGGAGATAGACCTTGCGGTGACGGTGGCGGATCTGTCCATCCTCCAGATAGAGGGCGGTATTGAAGAAGCGGTAGTCCGCTGTCACCTCGACAAAACCGACGGCAATGGCGATGTGGCGGGACAGGTCGATCAGCCGGGCGATGGCTGGGGCGTCCAGGGAAAGGGCCACGTCCGGCACCAGGTCCTTGAGAAAATAGCCGGTCAGGCCCAACTCGGGGAAGAGCACCAGATCGGCACGCTCCGCAATGGCCCGCTCTACGGCAGCCTCGATGGTGGTCAGGTTGTCGGCCAGGCAGCCCAGTTTGGGTCGGATCTGGGCCAGGGCAACGGTGAAGTCCATGGCATGCTCCCTCATTTTTTCAATGGCTAACCGTAGCATACGAGAAAGGGCTTTGCAACGCCCCACCGCATGTCAATACGCCAGATCGAAGGCATTGACGATATGTTCGACCTGCGGTGAAGCACCCGCGAGCAGGGTGATGGCCACCACGTCGAAGCGGGCGGCCGCGTCGGGCTTTTTGGCCCGGGCAAGCCAGAAGAGTGCCGCCTTGGAGATCTGGCGCTGCTTGAAGGGGGTGACCGCCAGCTGCGGGGGGCCGTAGGAAAGGTCGCGGCGGGTCTTCACCTCGACAAAGACCAGGGTCGAGCCATCGCGGGCCACGATGTCCACCTCCCCCCCCTTGCAGCGGAAGTTGCGCTCGACGATCCGATACCCCTTGGCGCTGAGCAGGGCAACTGCCAGCTCTTCCCCCGCCTCACCGACCTGTTGGTTGGAGGCGCCCTTCTCCCCTCCCCGCTTCATGCATCGCTCCGCAGGTGTTCCCTTACCCCGCGAAAGGTGCGGCGATGGATCGGCGAAGGTCCGAGAGCGGCAATGGCTGCCAGGTGCGACGCTGCACCGTACCCCTTGTGGCTGGCAAAGCCGTATCCGGGGTATTGCAGGTCATACTCCTCCATCAGCCGGTCACGCGTCACCTTGGCAACGATGGAAGCGGCAGCAATGGAAGCAGAGAGGGAATCTCCCTTTTTGATGGTTTTTTGCGGGATATTGACCGGAATGGTGCTGATGCCGTCGATGAGGAGGTAATCCGGGATAAGGGAGAGGTTGGCAACGGCACTCCGCATGGCCGCGAGCGTTGCCTGGAGGATGTTGATCCGATCGATGGCGGCATGATCGGCCATACCGACCCCAATGGCCAGGGCCTTTTCCCTGACGATTTCGAGAACCGCCTCGCGGCGGCCTGGCGTGAGTTTCTTCGAGTCGTCCAGCCCCGAAATCTCCATGCCATGGGGAAGGATGACGGCGGCAGCGACCACCGGGCCGGCCAGCGGCCCGCGTCCCGCTTCGTCCAGACCGGCGATGATGCGATATCCCTGGCGCCGCACCCGGGACTCAAAGGCATAGAGCGACAGTTCCCCGTCTTCCCCGGCAAAGAGTTCGAGATTCATCGTCACCTCCGGCCCTGTGCAACTGCAGCAGAAATGAAAAAGCCCCGGCGAACCGGGGCTTGCAGAACCCTGTCTACTGCCCTGCCACGTATTTCTTTTCCTTGATGCGGGCAGCCTTGCCGCGCAGCTTGCGCAGGTAGTAGAGCTTGGCGCGCCGTACCTGACCCCTGGTAACCACCTCGATGGTTTCCAGTGACGGCGAATGGAGCGGGAACACCCTTTCCACGCCGACACCGTTGGAGATCTTGCGCACGGTGAACGACTCGCGCAGCCCGCCGTTCTGACGGCTGATCACCACCCCCTGGAAGGCCTGGATACGGCTCTTGTCGCCTTCTACGATCTTCACGTGCACCTTCACGGTATCGCCCGGCTTGAAGGGGACCACGTTCTTCTTCATCTGTTCCATTTCCAAATAATCGATCTTGTTCATCTCGTTACTTCCTCCTCTATGCAGATAGCGTGTGCTTTTCGTGCTGGATACGCCTTCATCGGGATCCAAACAGTCTGTCAAGGTATATGGCCACCGCCGCTCTCACCGACAGGTGGTTATAGGTATCGCTCCCCCTGATCGGTTCCAGGATGAGATCGGCGCCATCAAAAACTTCCTCGGTGAGTCCCCAGCCCGTGCCGAACAGGAGCAGGGTCGGCCGGGTTTCCTCCTCCAGGAGCTCTCTCAGGCGGGCTGTGTCGATGCAACCGCTCCGGCCGCGAGCTCCGGTAACGACGATTCTGGGTGCCACGGCAAAGGCGCCGGTCATGTCGGCTACGGCCGCTTCGAGCCCATCGACCACCCGAAGCAGTTCCAATGCCTCGCGGCGCCGGGGATTGTAGCCG
This sequence comes from Geobacter sp., assembly GCA_009684525.1. Taxonomy (NCBI): domain Bacteria; kingdom Pseudomonadati; phylum Thermodesulfobacteriota; class Desulfuromonadia; order Geobacterales; family Geobacteraceae; genus Geobacter; species Geobacter sp. The sequence goes on along the minus strand of WKKR01000006.1, from coordinate 225,809 downwards.
GCCCCCCAGCCTTCGATCCAGTGGGCGCGTATCCGTTCGGCCAGGGCCTGCTGCTCTGCCACGGGAGTCACCACGTAGTAGCGGAACATCCCGAAGGTCTTGGCGGCCCTGGCAATATCGTGAATATCCAGGTTGGTAACGGCCGTGGTTACCACCTGGCGGTTCTTGTCATAGACCGGATGGTGCAGCAGGGCAATGGCGACCCGGGATGCCGGAACAGCAGCCTCAGTCATGGCCATCCTCCCGCATCCTGCGCAGGAGTTCCCGCTCGTCAGGAGTAAGCTCCACCGAAGAGAGCAGTTCGGGACGTCCGGCCAGCGTGCGCAGCAAAGCCTGTCTTCTCCGCCAGCGGGCAATTTCCTTATGGTTGCCCGACAGCAGCACTTCGGGAACCGCGAGACCGCGGAACTCGGGAGGCCTGGTGTACTGCGGATATTCCAGCAGTCCGTCGGCAAAGGACTCGTCATGCGCCGAGGCGCCGCACCCCAGGACACCGGGGAGGAGCCTGGCAACCGCATCTACCAGGATCATCGCCGCCAGTTCGCCGCCGGTCAGGACAAAGTCCCCCAGGGAGACCTCCCGGTCCACGTACAGCTCGGTGATCCGTTCGTCGATCCCTTCATAGCGCCCGCAGATGATGATCAGGCCCGGTTCGCACGAGAGTTCGCGCGCCATCTGCTGGTTGAAGGGAATACCGCGCGGCGAGGTGAGCAGGACCTGTGCCCCCGGACGCTCCGCCTTAACCTGCTCGATGCAGGCTGCCAGCGGCTCGACCTTCATCACCATGCCGGCACCACCACCATAGGGGGCATCGTCCACGGTCCGGTGACGGTCGGTGGCAAAATCCCTGATGTTGTGGCAGCGGATATCTATCAGCCCGGCATTTACTGCCCGTCCGACGATGCTTTCGCTCAGCGGACCGGCAAACATGCCGGGAAAAAGCGTCAATATATCGAATGTCATAGAACGCTGGGGCATAGCATGGTCTGGTGCTGCATGACCGGCATAGGCATCGGATCGGGAAAAACTCTCATAAATCGAGCAGCCCTTCCAGCGGGCTTACGGTCATGGTCCTTCCGGCCAGGTCTATCTCCCGGACGACCTCTTCGAGCGCCGGGAACAGGTACTCGCGGTTTCCATCGGCAACCACATAAACATCGTTGCTGCCGGTCTCGATGATATCGACCAGGGTGCCGAAGTCCTCCCCTGTCTCCGATATCACGCGCAACCCCAGGAGGTCGTGCCAGTAATACTCACCCTCGTCCGGTTCGGGCAGCTGGTGGCGGTAGACGACCAGTTCCCTGCCGACGAGGCTCTCCACGATATTGATGTCGTCGTAGCCCTTCAACCTGATCAAGGCCTTGCCGCCATGAAGACGGACACCGGCCAGCGCCACATCCATCACATCGCCACGCTCCCCCCGGAGCAGAAGCCGGCGCAGCGCCTTCAAGGTCGTGAACTCCCCTGAATATGAAAGAACCCGCAATTCTCCCCTGATCCCGTGGGTACCGATTACTTTCCCCAGAGGGATCAGATCATCAGAATCCATCATCACTCGACGATCTTGAGGACCGCCTTTTTGTTGTCCTTGGTAGAAACAGCGTTGAGCAGCGTCCGGATGGCCTTGGCAGTCCGCCCTTCCTTGCCGATGATCCTCCCCATATCCTCCTTGGCCACCGTCAATTTGATCACCAGCGTGTCTTCTTCGAACTCCTCGCTGGTCTTGACTTGGCCGGGGTCGTCAACAAGTGCCTTCGCGATGGTCTCTACGAGCTGTCTCATGTCGGTATCCTCTGTGGGTGTAGAATATCCGGCGGACCGGGGACAACAGAGCGCTATGCTGCCTTGGCGGTGAACTTGGCCCAGAGACCGGATTTCTTCATGAGCTGCTTCACGGTGTCGGTGGGCTGGGCACCCTTGTTGAGCCATTCCAGGGTCTTGGTCTCTTCGAGCCGGATGGCAGCGGGGTCGAGATTCGGATCATAGGTCCCCACGTTGTCGATGAAACGGCCGTCGCGCTTGCAGCGCTCGTCGGCAACCACAATCTGGTAGAACGGCTTCTTTTTGGCGCCAGCACGGGCAAGTCTGATTTTTACTGCCATTGTTTCCTCCTGAGTTCGACGTGGTGTCGATGTAATGTGTTGGTTAAAAGGGAAGCATGCCGCGCATGCCGCCCATCCCCCGCATAAGCCCCTTGGGACCGAGCTTCTGCAGTTGCTTCATAACCTTCTGTGCCTCGGTGAAGCGCTTGAGGAGCTGGTTCACTTCCTGGACCGACGTCCCGCTCCCTTTGGCGATCCGCATCCGCCGGCTGCCGTTGATGATGGTATGATTGGCACGCTCCTTGGGAGTCATGGAGTTGATGATCGCTTCGATCCGCATCATCTCCCGCTCGCTCGGCTGGGCATTCCCCATCTGCTTCATCATCTTCCCCATGCCGGGGATCATCCCCATGATCGATTCCAGCGACCCCATCTTCTTGATCTGCTGGAGCTGATTGCGGAAATCTTCCAGATCGAACTGGCTCTTTTTCAGCTTCTGCTGGAGCTGTGCGGCCTCGGTGGCATCATAGACCCCCTGCGCCTTTTCAACCAGGGTCAGCACATCCCCCATGCCGAGGATGCGGGAGACCAGGCGGTCTGCGTGAAAGACCTCCAGCGCATCCAGCTTTTCGCCGATACCCACAAACTTGACCGGACGACCGGTAACCGCCTTGATGGAAAGGGCCGCACCACCCTTGGCGTCGCCGTCGAGCTTGGTGAGGACGACACCGGAAATGGAGAGACGCTCGTTGAATCCGCTGGCAACGTTGACCGCTTCCTGGCCGGTCATGGCGTCGGCCACGAAGAGGATCTCCCGCGGCTGCACCTCGTCCCTGATCCGGACCAGTTCATTCATCAGGAAGTCGTCGATCTGATGGCGGCCGGCCGTATCGAGGATCACGGTGTCGAAACCGTTGAGCTCGGCATAGCGCATGGCGTCACGACAGATGACGACAGGGTCCTGGTCGGCGCGGGAATCGTAGGTTTCGATCCCCAGCTGTGCCCCCAGGGTCTTGAGCTGATCGATGGCGGCCGGACGGTAGACGTCGGCCGGGACCAGCAGGGGCGAACGACGCAGCCCCTTGAGATGACGGGCCAGTTTGCCGCAGGAGGTGGTTTTCCCCGCCCCTTGCAGACCGACCATCATGATTGCCACCGGCGGTTTTGCCGCCAGATCGAGGCCATTGTCCTCGTCCCCCCCCATGAGGGCAACGAGCTCGTCGTGAACGATCTTGACCACCTGCTGGCCCGGCGTCAGGCTCTGCAGGACCTGGGTGCCGACCGCGCGCACGCGGACTTTCTCGACGAAGTCCTTCACGACCCGGAAGTTGACGTCCGCCTCCAGGAGCACCAGGCGCACCTCGCGCAGGGCGTCCTTGATATTCTCCTCGGTCATGACCCCCTGACCGCGAAGCTTCTTGAAGACCAGTTCCAGTTTGTCGGAAAGATTCTCGAACATGTAGATTCCACTCGGGTTTTCGCACTTCGCCGACAAGAGCCGGAAAAAGGGCGCAGCTAGCCATTCGTAAGGGATTGAATATAGGTGAATAACCATTGGATTGTCAAGACAAATTTAACCAACGCGTTACTGCGGATTTTCTCACGGACAGGAGGGGTGAAGGGAAGAAATGCTATGTCGGCGGAGTCTCATCCTGGTCGCCATCGTCACCGGCAAGAGGAGATGCATCGGGCTGAACTGCCGAACCGGCTTCATCCCCATGCGTATCACCAGCAGCGGGGTCTGACTCTTCAGAAGGAGCCGCGACAACCGCTTCTCCAGCGGGGGGATCGTCGGGAAGCGCTGCCACCGGCTCATCGTGGGAGAGGATGCAGCCTTCGATCTGCTGCACCTCGCCCGACGTATCGAGCAGCGCGACGATGTTCTGCACGGTCGGCAGGAGCTTGCCGAAACGGCAGGAGAGTTCCACCTTCTGCTGCTGCAGGGTCTTCTGCTTGGCAAGCTTCTTCAGCAATGCATCCCGTTGCGCCTCGTCCGGGCAGACGAGCAGTCCGGCAGCAACGGCTTCACCCGCGGAATCGAATCCCAGGGCATCGGCCAAAATGGCATTGCATTCGAGCATCTTGCCATCCGGGCCGGCAACGTAACAGCCCACCGGTACCCGTTCAAAGAAGCGCCTAAACCGTGCAGGATCGGCTCCTGCAACTGACGTGCGGCTGCCGCGGACAACCTTCAGCAGGCCGTTGATGGTACGGGAGATCGTGGCTATCTCGCCGCCACCGTCGGATGGTACTTCTTCACCAGGGTCGGTTCCATTCCAGGCTCTCCCTACAGCACTCCCCAGGGCAGACAACGGCGCCAGTACTCTGTGCAAGGCTATTCCGAGGAGAAGGATCCCGCACCCCATTGCCAGCCAGAGGATGAGCGTATAGGCGCGTTCAGCCCGCACACCTTCGCGGCTGACTTCCGCAGGGATTTTTGTTCTCAGGACCAGAGCCGGTTTCCCGTAAAGATCGTCCATCAGTCCATAAATCGCCAGCTCACGCTCGCCAAAGGGTTTTACCAACGATTGCTTCGACGAAGAGACTGCCGTCAGCACTGCGGAAAACTCCGGCGACAGGTAGGGGTCCCCCATCCGCCCGACAGCAAAGGAAACCCGCGATGCCTTGCTCAGGCGCTCGATCTCCACGTCATCGAGAAATCGCCCCATGATGATGGTGCCGCGGATGGTGCCGGTCCGGCTGGAGGGGAGAATCGGTCGCGCAGCCAGCAGCAGCGGGCCTTCGGCGAGGTTGATGATACCGCTGACGCTGTCGGATGGGAAGGAGTGGCTGAGTAGCCTGCTCCCCGGGGCAAGGTGATTGTGTAGGCTGATCTTGCTGCCGGTTACCTGGGCCGTCTTCCAGTCGTACCACCCTTCGTAGACGATCCTGCCCGAAGTGTTGACGAACATGATCAGATTGACCTTGATATCCTTGAACGTCGAAGCAGGGATATTGCGCTGGATAAACGCTGGATTGCCCGTTTCCACGAAATCGTAGGATTCGTCCCAGGCACCCCAGTCACCGACCTGGCTGCTCAGCATCTCCTGGTTATCCGCCAGGAGACCTTTGACCCGGTGGTAACTCTCCAGGAGTTCACGCTGCTCCAGCTTCTGGTAACTCCGCTCAAACACATATCCGGCAGCGCCCCAAAGTACAACCGTCAGGAGTGCCATGACTGCGACAACAATCAGAATACTCTTCAGGCGAAGCGACATGCATCCTCCGGGGTATTCCCCATTTTCAGCTGCGGAATAGAGAACATATCGTCATAATTTTCGGCAACTGAAGCGACTGCTCACAATCTGGCGGAAGGGATTGCCGCAGCAGCCCATGTCTGTTACAGTGGGCGAAATCTGCCGGAGGGGAACCGTGAAACGACAAGCCGTTATCGGCATGGTGGCTGCCATGCCGGAAGAGATCAGGCCGCTGCTCGGCCAGATGCAGCAGATCCGGAAGGAAACCGTGGAAGGGTACAGACTCTACCGGTTCGAGACGGGCGGACAGCACGTCTGCCTGGTGGAGTCGGGCATGGGACCGACGCACGCGGCAACGGCGACCAGGATACTCATCGATGCCGTCCAGCCGAGTCTCATCGTCAACTTCGGCTTTGCCGGAGCGCTCGTACCCGACCTTCAGGTCGGTGACATCGTGCTTGCCAATCGCCTGCTCTTACTCCACGAGCGCCTGTTCAGTGAGCAGCAGGGTCTCTCACAAGCCGTGACCGAGCGCATCGAAGCATTCCTGGCCAGATGCAAGGAGACGGTGTCCCACCGGACAACCTTTGTCACTGCCGGAAAGATCGTGACCAAAAAGGAGCTGGCACTCCGCCTTCCAGCCGGTGCGGCCTTGTCGGTGATCGAGATGGAAACGTCTGCGGTAGCCCGGATAGCAAACCGTAACGGCACCCCCCTGGTGGCGGTCCGAGCCATTAGTGACGGATTCAATGAAGAACTCGGCTTCAGTCTGGATGAATTCTGCGACAGGAACCTGCGGTTGCAGATCTGGCGGGTTATCTTGACGGTGGGCAAAAAACCGTGGATCATCCCCCAGCTGCTGCGGCTGGCACGCAATTCCAAGAGCGCGGGCAGGAAGTTGGCGGACGTCATGCAAAGGCTTTTGGCTGAAGATATCCTGGCATGAGGCAGTCGGGTCACTGACCCGGGCAAGGCCGCTTGATTGCAATGAAAGAGGCCGGGAGGTTACCCTCCCGGCCTCTTTCCGTTCACTGTACCATCGGTTTCGGTGTTGCGTCGGCATTGGGAGGGAGTATCGGGTACTCCACCGCCGGTTGCTTGCCGGTAAGGGATTTCAGGAAACTGACAACCTGTGCCGTTTCGGCAGGGGTCATGCTGGTTCCCAACTGGGACGATGCCATGACCGACACCGCCTCGCCAAGAGTCCAGACCTTGCCGGAATGGAAATAGGGAGGCGTCAGGTTGATATTCCTGAGCGATGGCGACTTGAAGGAGAAACGGTCGCTCTCGGTATTGGTCACCTTGAAACGCCCCAGGTCGCCGACAGGGCGGAGGTCGGCATCAGGTGCCTTGGCAACGCCAAAGGGGAAGTAACCGCCACCACCCAGGTTGATCCCGCCGTGGCAGGCGGCACAGCCCTTGTCCATGAACAGTTTCAGCCCCTGCACCTCCGCACTGTTGAGTGCCTTGCCGTTCCCCTTCAGATAGCGGTCGAAGCGGGAATCGGGGGTAAGCAGCGTAGCCTCGAAGAGCTCGATGGCCTTGGCCATGTTGTCAAAGGTCACCGGGTCCTTCTCGCCCGGGAAGGCCTTTTTGAACATCGTCACATAGGTAGGGATGCTTTTCAGCGTTTCCACGACCCGCTCCGGCTTATTGTTCATCTCCACCGAGGCCTGCACCGGCCCCTTGGCCTGCGCTGCCAGGTCCTCGGCCCTGCCGTCCCAGAACTGGGCGACGTTAAAGACCGCATTCAGGACCGTTGGCGCGTTGCGGGGCCCTTTCTGCCAGCCATGCCCGATGGAGGTCTCCTGCAGGTCGACCCCGCCGAGACCCACGTTATGACAGGTGTTGCAACTGATCAGGTAAGAAGAGGAAAGCCGCGGCTCGAAAAAGAGCAGTTTCCCCAGCTCCACCTTTGCCGGCGTTGCCGGGTTTCCCTTCTGTACCGGTGCCTTTGCCGGTATTGGCCGAAAAAGCCCCTGCGCTCGCTTCTGGATATCATCCTTGGCCCAGGCGGAAGCTGTTGTCAGAACAAGGATCGCCACTCCGACCGAAATTTTTTTCATCGACATACCCCCCAGTGAGTGATGTTTGTGGTGCGGCCCCCCTGACAGCGACTGCAAAAACCCACATTTTGAACAGATTCTAACATAACTCGAAAACAATGCCAGCGGAATTATTGATCTATTCGCATTATTCCGGCACAAGGCGGGGCGTGAGACCGGGCAGCCTCAAAGATGGAAGACTGAGGTGGTACTGCTAACGCTGTGTGCGGCCGACAGGAGAAAAAGGGAAATCGCGCAGATGTTCTGCCAGCTCTTCCTTGCTGTAACGGTTGATACGCCGCAGGGCAAGGGTGACCACGATGGCCACGGGCAGGAAGAAGGTAAAGATGCCGGTGAGCGCCATCTGCCGCTCACCGATGAGAACGGTCACGGTCAGGTTGAAGATCAGGACCGACAAGTAGAGAAATGGGCCCATGAGTGCCCGGAAGGGGATTTCACGCACCCCTGCCGGCCGCTCCACGTCACGTTGTACCCGCCGGTCGATGATCTGCAGTGTCAGGACCAGCAGGAGGCTGACCCCGAACCAACCGAGATAGTTGGAAAGCGGGACACCGTAATGGACCCCTGCAGTCCGGTAACCGTAGATCTGGCCGAGGAACCAGCGGGACCCCTGCAGCGCAACGGGATCGATGATGATGTCCAGGAAGACCTGAAGCAGTGCCCCCAGGAAGAGAACGGCAAAGGAGCGGCGAATGGCGCGGGTCTCCAGGGTGATCACCCCACCCCGCCACCCTCTCAAGGGTGAAACGATGAAGAGTGCCGTGGTATAGCTGCAATAGGTAAGAAAAACATAGGAGAGGGAATCGAAGAATGGCACTCCGGCGATCCAGAGTTCGCGGTCGCGGGTCGTGTCGATGTAGTAATACCAGCCATAGGGAAAGCCGTTGTTGATGGAGCTGTATTCCGAGGCAAAGGCAATGGCATACCCCAGCACCGTGAAGATGCCGACCTTTTTCCACCCCAGATGGGGCACTGCCGCACAGAGATAGGCGGCAAAAAAGGCAAAGACATAAGGTCGCATAGTGATGGTGCCGACTGCAATCGAGAGGAACTCGTTCATTTCGTGCTCCCAAAAGGGGAATGGCGCCGGAGAGCGCCATTCCCGTGCAACAGTGATGGAGGATACGTCATGCTGTCAATGCCACGCGCAGCACGACCTGACAACAATGCCGGCAAGGGGCATCAGAACAGGGTGCCGACGATGCTCCCCAGAACAGATATAGGTCCGGTGTCGCCCAGCCCCTCCATGGCTTTTTCAGCCTTCTTGAGGGTCGCGGTGGTATCCCGGTAGAGCTTGTCCTCGTTGACCAGCTTGCCGAGCGTCCCCTGTCCATCATTGATCTTCTGCGTGATCTCCTTCAGATTCTTCGAGGTATCCCGCAGGTCGTTATACAGGATGTCTTCGTTGACCAGTTTGCCGATGGTCCCGTCGCCACGGTTGATCTTGCCGGCGATCTCCTTGATGTCCTTGAAGCCGGCACTCATCTCGTTGACGCCGGTCTTGAGGCCGCTCATGGCGCTCTTGGCCTCGGTATAGAGGGAATCGTCGTTGACCAGCTTGCCGATGGTCCCCTCACCCTTGTCGATCTTGCCGGCAACATTGCGGATGCTGATCACGGCATCGTTGGCATTGTTGTACAAGGCCTTGTCGTTCAAAAGCATGGCCAGGGAGCCTTCGCCCCGGTCGAACTTCTCGGTGATGCTCTGGAGATTGGCAATGGAATCGCGCAGGTTGCCGCGGTTATCGTCCAGAATGGCGGAAATCTTGTGCATGACCTCGTTCTGGTTCTTGTTCAGCTCCTTGATGAGCACCTTGGCATCCTTGGACAGGTCGCTGATATTGTCAACGATGACGTCGATGTTGGCGGAATCTTTCCCCTGCAGGGTCCCCCCCGGTTCCATCAGCGGTGCACCGGGGGATCCCAGCGAGATGCTGAGGAACTGCCCGCCAAGGAGGTTGGTAAGTCGAAGACTTGCCACGCTGTCGGTCTTGACGCGGGTTCCGGGCTTGACGTCAAAGATGATTTCCACGTTCTGGTCCTTGACATTGATCTCCTTGATCCGCCCCACATCGACGCCGGCCAGCCTGACTTGGTCGCCGAGCTTGAGCCCGGTGACGCTGGAAAGGTAAGTCTTGAAGCGGATCTTTTTCTCGAAGGGGTTCCACTTCTCCCCTACTTCGAGCAATGCCCCCAGAATGATCAGGCTGATGACGAAGAAGACGCCAACTTTTTTTTCAGTGGTAAATGCCATGGACAAGCACCTTTCTCGCTTGTTGTCAGCGCTACATGAGAAGACGGGTCAGAAAATAGTCGGCCACCAGGATCAACATGAAGGAGAGCACCACCGACCTGGTCGTGGAAACGCCGATACCCCGTGCCCCTCCGCTGGTCTTGAACCCGACATAGCAGCAGACCAGCGAAATGATCCCGCCAAAGGCGACCGCCTTTACCAGGCCGGTGCCGATTTCTCTGAGTTTCAAGGCATTGGTCAGGCTGTCATAGTAGGTATAGTATGACACGAAAATCTGTGGGTGGAGGTTGCTGATGATTGCCCCGCCGACGATCCCGATCAGGTCGGAATAGATGACCAGTGCCGGCACGCAGAGCAGGCAGGCGATCAGCCGGGGCATGGCAAGATAGCGGATCGGGTTGATATCCAGGGTCTTGAGAGCGTCGATCTCCTCGTAGACCTTCATGACACCGATCTCGGCAGCCATGGCCGACCCGGCCCTGCCGGCCACGAGAAAACTGGTCATGACCGGCCCGAGTTCACGCACCATGGAATGCCCGACAATGGCGCCGATGATATCCTGACTGCCGTATTTATTGAGCTCGACCCCGGTCTGCAGAGCAAGGACCATCCCGACGAAAAACGCCATGACCGTGGCCACCGGCAGGGTCTCGTAGCCGATGATCATCATCTGGGTCGTGATGCTCGGGATATTGCGGGGGGCTTCCTTGAAAAAATAGAACGTCTGCGCCAAAAGGATCAGCATTTCGCCGATGATCTCATGGAAGCGGATCAGTTTTTTGCCGATACGTTCGAAAAAATTCATGGTTGAGTACCCTGACCAGCCGGCAGTGCCTCAGAAGTCGTCGCATGCGACGCCCCCCAGGTTATCCCGAAGGGGAGCCAGAAAAGCCGGATCGATTTCCCCTCCCTGCCGGAGCGATAGCGGAACAGGCCTTTGAGCAGGTGCATATCGACCTCGCGTGGCGTGGAGCGATAGCGGAGCAGGGGGTACAACTCGTACATCAGCGAATCCCCTCGCGCCTCATGCCAGTAAAGGTTCCAGAGGAAGGATACCGCGGAATCCCCGTTATCTGCCCATCGCTGTGAATAGATACGCCAAAGCGGTGCCCAGCTTTGTTCGATGCCGGGCCTGTCGAGAATAGGCTCCATGAGTGCGGGCAAGCCGAACGACTTCACCCCGCCGGCATCACGATTGTATACGAATAACGGCCAGAGGGCAACCCGCCGGCGTTCTGTCCCGTCTTTCGGCCACGATTCGGTGTTGTCGCTGTAGAGGAAAAAGAGGATACGATCCCGCTCCTGGCGGAACGACTCTGACTGGAGCGTGTCTTGCCGGAACAGGGGCCACAGGTACCAACTCTTGCTGCTGCCCGGTTTCTTCTCATGGGAATAAAAGGGGAGATAGCTGTCGACCTGGCGATTTTCCCCCCGCGCCGTCCAGATGAATGGCCAGAAATAATCCCGCTCCGTTTCCTTTTTCGCCCGATCCTCGCTGTAGCCGATAAACGGCCAGAGGTAGGTGCGGGCCGTTTTTTGCGGTGAATCGGTAGCGGCGTAGAGCGGGAACAGCATGAGCTTTTCCGTGGGATTGTCGGTGTCGAGCCCTTTTGTCTCAGACAGGTAGAACGGCCAGAGGACAAAACGCTTGCGATAGACCCCTTCCTTGGCGGACTGCCCGTACAGCGGCCAGACGTGAAAACCCGACTCCCGCTCCCCCTCCAGGGTATTGAAGATGGGGTAGAGATAGTTCCGCGAAGTGGTCCCCTTCTTCACCGTTTTGCCATAGAGCGGGAAAAGGACATAGTGGTACTCGTCCCGCCAGAACCGCTCATAGATATCGCCGTAGATGGGGAAGACCGACGTGTAGGGACCGTACTTCTTCGAGGTGCCGCTGATATAGAAGGGGAAGAACATGCTGTCGCGCTCCTCGCCTTCCCCTTCGTCCTTGCGGTAGATGTTCTTCTGCACCAGATAGAGAAACTGGAAACGTGTGACCTCTGGCGACGAATCAGTGGCAGCAAGCGGATAGAGATAGTCCGTCGATGCGGTTTCATCCCGCTCGTGACTGATGCGGTAGAACAGGGGCCGCAGAGCCGTAGTCCGCTCGTCCTGTTGCCGTTGTACCTTGATGAGCGGGCCGAGGACCGCCAGGTTGCTGAACCCCTCGCCGGGGCTCTCGCGATAGTCGATAAGCGGCCAGAGCGTGAAGATGGTCCCTTCCCCGCTCTCGGGTTCCGTTGCCGCAGCTGCGCTGCCGGATATCCCCCAGAAAAGGATGACTGCCGCTATCCAGGATAGGTTTGGTTTCTTCATCGGTGTTGTCGCCACCTTCGCAAAGTTCGGCAATTATTTTAGATAACCGGTCGCGAGTCAATCAAAATCATGTACATTTACCAACTGTCGTATACAGAACATCGCCCAGAGCGGCATGAGAGAGCACACAGAATTTATGCAGCCGCGAAACCTGCGGCACGAATTGCTTTGCCTGGTAAAATAATGGGTGCATAATCCGCCACGGAGGTCATTCATGAAGTTCATTCGCCTGTTTTCCCCCTTGCTCTGGTCGGTCCTCATCCTGATGGCATTGTCTCCGAGGGCAGGTGCCGTTGAGCACCTCAGGCTTTCCACTACCACATCCACGGAAAACACCGGCCTGCTCGGGGTGCTGCTCCCCCCTTTCGAGCAGAGGAACCACTGCAAGGTGGACGTCATCGCCGTCGGCACCGGCAAGGCGCTCAAACTCGGCGAAGCAGGCGATGTGGATGCGGTACTGGTCCATGCGCGGAAGCTGGAGGACAAGTTCGTCGCCAGCGGTTACGGTATCAACCGCCGGGATATCATGTATAACGACTTCATCATCATCGGCCCGGCCAGCGATCCCGCGGGCGTCAGGAGTGCCCGGACCTCAGCCGAGGCGCTGCTCAGGATTCGCGCCAAGGAGTCCCCCTTTATCTCCCGCGGCGATGAATCAGGCACCCACCAGAAGGAAAAGGAGCTCTGGCAGGCCGCCGGGGTCAAACCCGCGGGCAACTGGTATCTGGAAACCGGCCAGGGGATGGGGGAGGTCATCATCATGACCACCCAGAGGCAGGGGTACACCCTCGCCGACCGCGGCACCTACAACGCCTTCAAAAAGAACAAGACCGATCTGGTCATCCTGTTCCAGGGAGAAAAGGGGCTTTTCAACCCCTACGGGGCCATTGCGGTGAATCCGAAGCGCTATCCGCATGCCAGGTATGACCTTGCCATGAAGTTCATCGACTACCTTACCGGAAAAGAGGGGCAGAAGATCATTACCGATTTCCGGGTGAATGGCGAACCGCTGTTCTTCGTCTACAGATAGGCGGAAACCCCATGTTTTTCTGGGAATCGCTGCAGACCGCCTTCAACCTGATAGGTTCTCTGGACCGGGAAGTCACGGCCGCAGTACGGACATCGCTCGCCGTTTCGGCCGGGGCAATCTGCATCTCTGCCCTGGCGGGAATCCCGGCCGGCGTTGCCATCGCCATCAACAACTTCCCGCTGAAACGGGCACTCCTCACTCTCCTCAACACCCTGATGGCCATGCCGACGGTCGTGATCGGCCTCCTGGTCTATGCCTTCATCAGCCGCCAGGGCCCGCTGGGCGAACTGGGGCTGCTCTTCACCCCGGCAGCCATGGTCATCGGACAGACCCTGCTGGCACTCCCCATCGTCATCCATTACTGCGTCAGCACCATCAAGGGGGCAGATCCCCGCATACTCCCGACAGTGGCCACCCTGGGGGCCGGCCCCATTCAGGGGACCATCCAGCTGGTCCGGGAGGTGCGCTTCGGCATCATGGCCGCAGTGATCGCCGCGTTCGGCAGGGTCATCGCCGAAGTCGGGGTGGCCATGATGCTGGGAGGGAATATCCGGGGTTACACCCGGACCATGACCACAGCCATCGCCATGGAAACCAGCAAGGGTGAATTCGCCTTCGGCCTCGCCCTCGGCGGCATCCTCATGGCCATTGCCTTTGCCGTAAACCTGATACTCAACCTCCTGCAGGAAAGGTAGCCGATGCCCCTTCTCTACAGCCTGCATGACGTTACCAAGGTGTTCGGCACGAGCGTCGTGCTCGACATCGACCATCTCTCCATAGAGGAAGGGACTCTTTACACCCTGACGGGCGCCAATGGCGCGGGAAAGAGCACCCTGCTCGCCATCCTCGCATTTCTCATCCCCCCTTCGTCCGGGCAGATCGCTTTTGTCGGCGAACCGGTCCGATGGACCAGATCCAGGCTGTGCCGACTGCGCCGCAACGTGACACTGCTCCATCAGGACCCCTACCTGCTCGACGCCAGCGTGGCAGGCAATGTGGCATTCGGCCTGAAAGTCCGGGGCAGCCGCGCCAGGAGTCGACGCGGCATCATTGAAGAGGCCCTGGCTGCCGTGGGGTTGTCGGGCCATGGGGAACGCCCGGCGCGGGAGCTGTCGGGCGGGCAGAAGCAACGCGTGGCCCTGGCGCGCGCCATTGCCGTCAAACCCCGCATGCTGCTGCTCGATGAGCCGTTTGCCAACATGGACAGGGAAAGCGCTGCAATCCTCGAATCCGTGATCACGGCGTTGCCTGCCCAGGGGACCTCGGTCCTCCTCACCACCCATGACCCGTCCCACCCGGACAGACTGGGAAACAGGAACATCCATCTGGTCGCAGGGAGGCTGGTCCCATAAAAAAACCCGCCGGGGTCGGCGGGTTTCGTGAACGTCTGGAGCATGTGGAGATCAGTACTTCGTATCCGCGTAGTCGACCCATCCCCCGGCCAGGACCAGCGCCTTGTCAAAAGGGGAGATCTCGAAACTGAAGCTCTCGCTCTTTCCCCCTCCGCTCACGGTGAGCGACTGGGCAGCGATATCGAGGCTCATGGCGACATCGGCATGGCCGGCATAGGCGAACAGGGCATCGATCTTTTCCTTGGGCAGTTCAATGGCTGCCATGCCGCAGTTGAACATGTTCTGGCGGAAGATCCTGGCAAAGGACTCGGCCACGACTGCGGTGACATCATTCACCTCAAAGACCCAGGGGGCGTGTTCACGCGAAGAACCGCAGCCGAAATTGGAGCGGCTGACAATGACCCGTGCCGCGCTGGTCTTTTCCCCCTTGGGATCGAAACCGGGGAGCTTGAGGTCCTCAAGGATGTAAGGTTTCAGGTCTTCCTTGGTAATCTCGGTCAGGTACTTGGCCGGGATGATCTCATCGGTATTGATGTCCGAACGGTCGAGAAAGAGGACAGGGCCTCCGAACTGTTTCATATGGTAACTCCTTGGCTGTGAAATGGCGGGACAGATCCTGGATGGCCCTTGTCACGGGCAACCGGGAACCCCCCTACAGGTACTTCCTCGGATCGGCGATCTTTCCTTCAATGGCGGTAGCGGCGCTGGTGGCCGGGGACATGAGATGGACCATCCCCCCCTTGCCCATGCGGCCCATGAAGTTCCGGTTGGTGGTCGAGGCGCAGACCTCCCCTTCCGCCAGGACACCGTTGCTCATGCCGAGACAGGCGCCGCAGGTGGGGTTGGTCACGCAGAATCCGGCCTCCATGAAGATATCGATCAGCCCCTCATGCAGGGCTTCCTGGTAAATCTTCGGGGTCGCGGGCGAGAGGATGGCGCGCACCGACGTATCGATCTTGCGCCCCTTGAGGATCCTGGCCGCAATCCGCAGGTCTTCGAGCCGGCCGTTGGTGCAGGAGCCGAGATAGACCTGGTCCACCGGCGTGCCGGCAATCTCGCTTATGGGCTTCACCTGGTCGGGCTTGTAGCCGAAGGTAACCGTCGGCTCCAGGTTGGAGAGGTCGAAATCGATGATCTTGTCGTATTCCGCGTCGTCATCGGACCGCCACTGCGCAAAGTCTGCCAGGGCCGCCTCTTTCGAAGCATAGTCGTTCTGGATGAAGGGCCAGAGATATTCCACTGTCACCATGTCGGGCATGCAGATGCCCGAGGTGCCCCCGGCCTCGATGGCCATGTTGGAGAGCGTCATACGGGATTCCATGGTCATGGCGTCCACCACTGGCCCGCGGAATTCCATGACCCTGTCAGTGGCGCCGTTGACGCCGACCTGGCCGATGAGATAGAGGATGACATCCTTGGCATAGACCCCTTTGGGCAGGGTACCGTTCAGGTTGAACCGGATGGTCTTCGGCTCGCGGAAGGCGCAGACCCCCTTGAGTATCCCCACCTCCAGGTCGGTGGTGCCGATGCCGGCGGCAAAGGCCCCGAAGGCGCCGTGGGTGCAGGTATGGGAATCGCCCATGATCACGGTATATCCCGGCCGAATATACCCCTTTTCCGGAAAGAGGGCATGGCAGACGCCATTGGCGCCGATGTCGAAGAAGTCCTTGATGTTGTGGCGTCGCGCCCAGTCACGCAGCATCTTGGCCTGGGTGGCGGTCTTGGTGTCCTTGCTCGGGGTGACGTGATCAACGACAGCCTTGATCCTGGAGGTATCGAAAACCCGGTCCTTCCCCCGCGCCATCAAATCGGCGATGGCAATGGGAGTGGTGATCTCGTGGCACATGACCACATCGAGTTTCAGCACCTTAGTGCCGGGGAATGGCTCGTCAACCAGGTGACTGGCAAAGATCTTTTCAGCTGTAGTCTTGCCCATAACAGATCCTTTCCGGATGGATATTCGCACTGAACGTGCGCTACTGTACTCCAAACCGTGTTTGCAAATCAACGGATTTTATCTCCGAATCCGCTTCTCATTTGCCTGTACGCCGGACAGATGCTATACTCGCCGGTAATTCAGGGCCAAGGAGAGACAACCCGTGACCGAACTCAGCTTTACCAGGACCAACGGACCGCTGGATCAGGAGATTGACCAGCTGATGCGCGACACCGGGGGCATCCACCATCCGGCGGTCGTCCGGGAAATGATCATCTCGGCACTCAAGGCAGGCCAGGAGACCGACTATCTCGCCGACCTGAAAATGCTCAACAACACCATGAAAGAGATGCGGTATACCAACAAGGTCTTTGCGCCGTACCGCCATAAGAAAAAGGTCACCATCTTCGGCTCGGCGAGGACGGAACCGGGCGAATTGATCTACCAGAAATGCATCCGCTTCAGCAACGAGCTGGCAAAAAAAGGCTACATGATCATCACCGGCGGCGGACCGGGGATCATGCAGGCGGGCAACGAAGGGGCAGGCAGCGAAAATTCCTTTGCCGTCAACATCCGGCTCCCATTCGAGCAGTCGCCCAACCCGGTCATGATCCAGAACCCCCGGCTCATCACCTACAAATATTTCTTCAACCGGAAGATCGCCTTTGTCAAGGAGGCGGATGCGCTGGCCGTTTTCCCCGGCGGATTCGGGACGCTGGACGAGGCGATGGAGGTCTTCACCCTCGTGCAGACCGGCAAAACCGCGCCAAAGCCCCTGGTGCTCATCGATGACGAAAGCGGCTACTGGGACCGCTGGTTCACCTTCATCAAAGAGGCGATGCTCGGCCGGGGCCTGATCTCCGCCGAGGATTTCTCCATCTTCACCATCACCCGGACGGAGATGGAGGCCATCGAGGTCATCGAAACCTTCTACCGCACCTACCACTCGCTCCGCTTTGTCGGCGGGCGGCTCATCATCAGGCTCAACAAAGAGCTTTCGAATGAGGATGTGGAAGTGCTCTGCTGCGAGTTCCCCGAAATCCGGCGGCCCGGGACGGGGATCACCCGTTGCGCCGCGCTCCCGGAGGAGGCTGACGAACCGGACCTGATGAAACTTCCCCGGCTTTCCCTTGAGTTCGACCACCAGCACTATGGGCTCCTCATTGCCTTCATCGGCCGGATAAACACCTTCTGAGCGCAGAAACAGGGTTGACAGCCCTCAGGACGCATGGTAGGTTTACACTGCAGTAAGTCTCGGATGCCTTTGCAGCACCAGAGAAGGCAAGTTCCCTGTTGGATCTTGGCACTTCCCTGCCGAAGAGTCCGGAAACTGCGGCAATCCCCACTCATCCGGCAGCATGACCGGAGCTGAAATGAAGGAGGTAGTTCATCAATGGCACAGGGAAAAGTGAAATGGTTCAACGATGCTAAGGGGTTCGGCTTTATCGAGCAGGAGAACGGTGACGACGTGTTCGTGCACTTCTCTGCCATCCAGGGAGAAGGTTTCAAGACTCTCACCGAAGGCCAGGCAGTAACCTTCGATGTCATCAACGGACCCAAGGGTCTCCAGGCTGCAAACGTCCGCAAGGCCTGACACACACAGCACACAAACGAACGAAAAGCCCTGCCGGCATACCGGCAGGGCTTTTCTTTTCACGACGCCATTTTTGTCCCGTTCACGACATCAATGAAGCGCTGTCCACACCCGCAGATATCCCCGCCGCCGCCAGATCAGCAAGAAGCCCAGAAACCCGGCAGCCACCACCGCTGTGCCACCCAGAGGATATTCCACTGCCAGCACTACGGGGGCCAGCATCACCCGGCAGCAGCTGCGCATCCACCCGTGCCGGGCGATAATCCGCGCCAGAGGAGGGCTGATGCGATAATAGCAGGCAACCGCCCAGCGCCCGACCCGGTTGGTGAGGAGCCATCGATCCCGAAACTCCCTGAGGAGCCGGACCTTGGGATGGAGATAGCTGCCATAAGCCGCAGTTGCAATAAAGCACCCACCTCCTCCGCTCTCCCCTGTCGAGCTGACCACCGTCGGTCCGGAAACCAGTGTTGGCGATTTTGCCGTGACAACCTGCGCATCCGTCAGGCTGGCGATCACCCCGGTCGGGTCCGCGGGGGTAGTCGTAGTCCCGGACAGGTTATTGCACAGCATGAGGACGACAGGGGTAGTGATGGACCAACCGGGAACGACAATGGTCGCCGTAACCGGGTCATAGGCGAACTCGCTGAAGCTGCCCGACCCATTCTGGCGGAAGGCAACCGCGGCCACACCGGACGGCTTGCCGGCAAAGGCAATCGTCAGCGTTGTCGACTGGGCCGTGACCGACTCATATTTGAGAAAGCTGAATGAGTAGTTGTTGGCCGGATAGCTGGAAACCGTTGTGGTCCCGGCAACGGTAGCCACTGGATGAATAAGGGAAATCTCGTCCAGGTGGCTCGCCCAGTTCTCCATGATGAACCGTTTCCCCAGCCCGATCAGGTGCTGGTCGATAGCCCCGCCGAGTACCGTGTCGATCACCGGGATCATGGGGATATCGCTGCCGTCTGCGGGGGGAGGGATCAGTTTCAGGTTCTCCCAGACACTCCGCACCACGGCCCGCCCGTTGATCTCGGCAAGGTAACGGTTGAACACCCAGCGGCCATAGCCTCCCCCGGTATAGACACTGGGAGAGATGTTCAGCGCAAGGCTGGGATTCTGCAGATAATAGGGCAGATAATCATACAGCTGGTTGACCGAGTCGTAGACCTCGTCCTCGATCCAGGTGGATGTGGCCTCGGCATACCAGGAATCGAAATAGAAGTTGTAGCCATACTGGATGCCGTGGTGGTACTCGTGGGCGGCCGTGACCTTGAGATACTGCAGTGGCATGTAACGGACCGGAAACTCCGCGTAATCGTTGTCGAGGGTGATGAAGCTGCTGTACGAGGTACTGCTCAGGGGGGTGTCTGACTGGGTGATCCCCAGGTAGGTGGCAACCTGGCCGCCAACGTTATTTTTCAGGTAGATGTCGTAGGGCTGTCCGCCAACCGTAGGAGCCGGCTGGTAGCCAAGGTCCAGAACCTCCCGGGTATAGATCGCCTCCATCACAGAGGCAACGGTCTCGACCCAGTCCGGAATGCCGTCGGCATTGGTATCGGCCAGCGGAGGGGCATCGTCGCCGCTTGTGGCATAGTGGATATGGAAATGGCCGTCGCCCGATTCGACGATCGCCTCTCCCGCCAGGACCGGCTTGGCAAGGTATTTTGCGAGCGTCTGCTGGGTTCCCGTCTCCAATAGGCTCCAGTCGCGCGTCACCCCTCGCCAGAGAAGGGTTCCGCACCGTTCGGACACACCCGATGTCCCGTTGGCGCTTTCCACACGCACACCGGCCACTGGCGACGTACCTTGGGACAACTCTCCGAAACGCTCCAGATAGTAGCGGTCAAGCGACCCGGCACCTGCAGCCGGGGCCAGCACTCCCCAGACCGCCACCATGAACATGCATCCGACAATTGCCCGTCGTTTCACTAATCCACCATCCGTTTCCCGGTTCGCACGGCCACCAGTGCCGATCTCCCCATCTCTACGCGCGCCTCTCGCCGTTGCCCCTTGACCGTGATCTCATAGGTGCCGGCCGGCACCGCCAGCACCAGGTAGCCGAGGCTGTCCGTACGTCCGGCCATCCGCCATGCACCGCGCCTGAGCTCCACGGCTGCACCGGCAACCGGCAGAAATCCGTCATGATCCGACAGCTTGCCACCGATATTCTGCACATAGCAGAAAACCACCACCCCGCCGGTACCACGCGGCAACCGCACAGCATCAGGGGATTCATCGACTATGATAATGGCAGGCAGATAACCGTCAGCCAGGCGAACCGCTGGCAGCCCGGCGACGCTCCCTTCCCGGAAGGCTGTCCCCTGGAAATACCAGCTCTGCAGAGCCCTCTGTTCAGCCGCGGCAGCGGTTCCGCAGGCCAGGGCGAACAGGAGTGCATATATGATGGTGGAGCGCTTCATGGGATACCTATTGTCATCGGCAGATACGCTGCTGACTTGCGCCCGAAAAAAGCAAATTCTAAGGAAAAAAGAAGGGGGTGCCTCCAGACACCCCCTTGTCGTGGAACAGTTGCTACCGGTAAGGCTAGAGCGCCTCGACGAAACGATCCTTCTGGGAGGAAAGGCGGTTCAGGGCGTTGATGTACGCCTTGGCCGAGGCCTCGATGATGTCCGTGGAGGAACCACGCCCGGTGACGGTTCTGTCGCCGTCAGCCACCCGCACGGTAACCTCGCCCTGGGCATCGGTACCGCCGGTGATAGAACCGACATTGTACTGCAGGAGCTTGCACTTGGTCTTGGTCAGCTTCTTGATCGCCTTGAGCGTGGCATCAACCGGGCCGTCCCCCAGTTCGGCGGTGCGGACCGCAATGCCGTCGATCTCCAACTGCACGGTCGAGGTAGCCACGGCAAACGAGCCGCAGGTGACAGTGATATGGTCGAGTTTGTACTTTTCGCTGGGTCGCATCACTTCGTCGGCGATCAGGGCATCCAGGTCCTCGTCGAAGACCTCCTTCTTCAGATCGGCCAGCGACTTGAACTTATCGAAGGCGCGGTTCATATCTTCTTCGGAAAGGTCGTAGCCCAGTTCCACCAGGCGCTTCTTGAAGGCATGGCGGCCGGAATGCTTGCCGAGCACCAGGACATTCGCCTTCAGACCGACCGATTCAGGGGTCATGATCTCGTAGGTCGATTTCTCCATCAACACACCATGCTGGTGGATGCCCGACTCGTGGGCAAAGGCGTTGGCGCCGACCACCGCCTTGTTGGGCTGCACGCCGATACCGGTAATGGTGGAGAGCAGCCGGCTCGCCGGCGTCAGCTGGTCGGTCTGCACGTTGGTGACAAAGGGGAGAATGTCGTTACGCGTCTTGAGGATCATGACGAACTCTTCCAGCGAGCAGTTGCCGGCCCGCTCACCAATACCGTTGATGGTGCATTCCACCTGGCCCGCACCGGCCTGGACCGCGGCGATCGAGTTGGCGACCGACAGCCCGAGATCGTTGTGGCAGTGGACGGATATCACCGCCTTGTCGATGTTGCGCACGTTATCCTTTAAGTGCTTGATGATGTTGAAGTACTCGAAGGGGATGGTGTAGCCGACCGTATCCGGGATGTTGACCGTGGTCGCCCCGGCATCGATGACCGCTTCCACCACCTCGACAAGGAAGTCGAGACGGGTCCGGACGGCATCCTCGCAGGAAAACTCCACGTTGGGGGTGTAGGAGCTGGCGCGCTTCACCGCCTTGACCGCCGCCTCCAGAACCTTCTTCGGCTCCATCTTCAGCTTGTATTTCATGTGGATATCGGAGGTGGCGATGAAGGTATGGATCCGCCCCTTGTCCCCGGCATACTTGAGCGCTTCCCAGGCCCGGTCGATATCCTTGTCGCTGGAGCGGCAGAGGCCGGCAATCTCGGGGCCCTTGATGGTCTGGGCAATCCGCTTGACCGCCTCGAAATCTCCCTCCGATGCGATGGGGAATCCCGCTTCGATGACGTCGACATTCAGTTTTTGAAGCTGTTTGGCTACCCGCAGTTTCTCCTCAATGTTCATACTGTTGCCGGGCGACTGCTCACCGTCACGCAGCGTGGTATCAAAGATCCTGATCAGCTGCTGCTCGTCTTTTTTCTTTGCCTTTGCCATGCTCGTTACCTCCTCGTATTTACCCACAAACGAAAAAAAACCTCTGCCCCAAACATGGGGCAGAGGTTATCTCCGCGGTACCACCCATTTCACCGATCCATTGCATCTCTGCTGACATGCTCCGTACGGAACGCGCAAAGAATCTCTGGAAAGGCCTTATTTCGCCCGTTACGTTGGCGCTACGTCTCCGACTACCGGGGCTTCCCCCCTCGCGGGAGCGGCTCTGAGGCGAGTTCATCCCTTCTTGGACCGGTTCGCACCACCCACCGGCTCTCTTGACCAAGGGTCAGGATTACTACTCCTCTTCACTGCCTTTGCTGATTTTAACCGAGAGTAAATAAAACAGCAGTTTGTTGTCAAGTAATAAAATCGAATGGCGTAAAGATATTCACAGACCCGCATAAAATGGGATGTCGGCTCAGGGCGTCCCGGCAGCCGGATATCCCGGCCGGTCGTTCAAAGATTGCGGGAGGTTTCATGCCCTTTATGGATAGCCTTTTCCAGCCGCCGGCGCCGCGGCCAGGTCACGAAAAAGGCGATGGGACCTGAAAGGATATAGCAGAGAAAGATCACGAACAGCATCAGCACCGGCTCGGCAGCCACGACGATGAAGAGCAGAACCGCCAGGACCAGGAAGCCGAACGGTTGCCGCTTGATCAGCTCGGGGTCCTTGAAGGAGTAGTACTTGACGTTGGAGACCATCAGGAAGGCGAGGAAATAGATGAGTGCCAAGATCGCCAGCTTCTTGAAGGAGCTGGGCCAGCCGAAATGGTAGAACAAAAGCACGGTCGCCGAGACCATGCTGGCAGCCGCCGGCGTGGGGAGACCAATGAAGCGCTTGCTTTCCACCGTGTTGACCTGGACATTGAAGCGCGCCAGGCGCAGGGCAGCGCAGGCGACAAAAAGAAAGGCCGCCACCCAACCGAGCCGCCCGAAGGGGCGCAGGGCCCAGGCGTACATGAGCAGCCCCGGCGTCACTCCGAAGGAGACCACGTCGGCAAGGGAGTCGTACTCGACGCCGAATTTGCTGGTGGTGCCGGTAGCCCTGGCAACCTTGCCATCCAGTCCGTCAAAGATGGAGGAGGCGAGTATCCAGATGGCAGCGGTCCGGTAATCGCCGGAGAGGGTCGCCACCATGCTGTAGAAGCCGGCAAACAGGCTGCCGGTGGTGAACAGGTTGGGGAGGATGTAGATCCCCTTCCGAATGCTTTCGCTGCGGTCAACCTTTTCCGTATCGTTGTTCACGGCAGGATCCCCAGAATCGTTTCGCCAGCAACGGTCGTGTCGCCCATTTTCACCCTGACGACGGTCTCTTTCGGCAGGTAGACGTCGAGCCGCGAGCCGAAACGGATCAGCCCGTAGCGCTTCCCCCGTACCAGCGGGGTACCCTTTTCCGCATAGCAGACGATCCGCCGGGCGATGAGTCCCGCCACCTGCACAACCACCAGTTTCCATCCCTTTGCCGTTTCCAGCACCAGCCCCTTCTGCTCGTTCTCGAAGGTGGCCCGTTCATCGCGCACATCCAGGAACTTCCCCCGGATGTAGAAGGTATCCGTTACCGTGCTGGTAACGGGCACCCGGTTGATATGCACGTTGAAGACCGACATGAAGATGCTGATCTTGGTCGTTTCCTTCCCCAGGTGTTCCTCGAAGGCATCGCCCAGATAGATGACCTTCCCGTCCGCCGGTGCCAGGACGGCGTTCTCGTCGCCAGGGACCGTCCGTTGCGGGTTCCTGAAAAAGTAGAGGATGAAGAGGGTCAAGACCAGCGCCGCCAGGGCCGGCAACAGCCAGTGTAGCAGCAAGAGAACCACGGTAAGGAGGGCACCGCCGAGGATAAAGGGGATGCCTTCCATCGCCACGGGAGTAGAGTTGTTGCGCATCAGGCTGAGTTTTCCTTTCCGGTGCAAACCGCAAAGAGGCCGGCCCGGGAAATCCCCAGGTCCGGCCTCTCAGAACGGGGTCGGAATAATCAGTTCTTGGTCTTGTCCACGATCTTCGAATTGCCGATCCAGGCCATCATGGAGCGAAGCCGTGCACCGACCTCCTCGATGGGGTGATCGGCTGCCTGACGACGCAGGGCATTGAAGACCGGCTTGTTGGCCTGGTTCTCCAGCATCCACTCACGGGCGAATTCGCCGTTCTGGATTTCGGTGAGGATCTGGCGCATCTCGTCCTTGGTATCTTCGGTGATGACGCGCGGTCCACGGGTCAGATCGCCATATTCCGCGGTATTGGAGACCGAGTAGCGCATATTGGCGATGCCGCCTTCGTAGATCAGGTCGACGATCAACTTGGTCTCGTGGAGACACTCGAAATACGCCATCTCGGGGGAGTACCCCGCTTCCACCAGGGTCTCGTAGCCGGCCTGGATGAGGGCGGTGATGCCGCCGCAGAGCACGGCCTGCTCGCCGAACAGGTCGGTCTCGGTCTCTTCCTTGAAGGAGGTCTGGATGATGCCGGCGCGGCCGGCACCGATGGCGCATGCATAGGCCATGGCGATCTCCTTGGTGTTGCCGGCCGGATCATGATGGATCGCGATCAGGGCGGGCACGCCGCCACCCTTCTGGTACTCGTGGCGCACCAGGTGGCCCGGTCCCTTGGGGGCAACCATGAAGACGTTGACATCGCTACGCGGCACGATCTGGCCGTAGTGGATGTTGAAGCCGTGGGCAAACATCAGGTAGGCGCCCTGCTTGAGGTTCGGAGCGATCGCCTCGCGATAGATGCCGCCCTGAAGCTCGTCCGGGAGCAGGATAACGATAATATCGGCATTAGCCGTTGCAGTACCGGCATCGGAAACCGTAAAACCGGCAGTCTCCGCCTTCTTGTAGTTGTCACTTCCCGGAAGCTCACCAACAATGACGTCGACGCCGCTCTCCTTGAGGTTGTTGGCGTGTGCATGTCCCTGGCTGCCATAACCGATGATGGCAATCTTCTTCCCCTTCAGTATCGCGGGGTTGCTGTCCTTCTCGTAATAGATCTGCATCTTCTTCCTCCCTTGTGTGTTGAACATCATCTATCGAGCTTGCATCCGCCGGGCAGTGCCACGATGCGGAGTCGATAACGGTTACCCTTTCCACCCCTTGGCGCCCCGGCCGATGGCCACCGGCCCGGTCCTGACCAGTTCCTTCAGGCCGAGCGGACGGAGCAGTTCGAGGATGGCGTCGATCTTGACCGGCGATCCGGTTGCCTCGATGGTGTAGGAGCGGGGTGTGACATCAATGATCTTGGCGCGGAAGATGTCGACGATCCGCAGCACCTCGGCCCTGCTTTCGTCTTCCGCAGTTACCTTGATCAGGGCCATCTCCCGGTCGATGGCGCTGCCATCGGTGAAATCGATGACCTTGATGACGTCGATCAGCTTGTTGAGCTGCTTGGTGATCTGCTCCAGGATCTGGTCATCCCCCCGGGTGACCAGGGTCATCCGGGAGATCGTCTCGTCGTTGGTTGGTGCCACGGAGAGCGAATCAATGTTGAAGCCGCGGCCGGAAAAAAGGGCCGCAACCCGCGACAGCACCCCGAACTCGTTTTCGACCAGCACGGAAATCGTATGCTTCATGAGGAATAACCTCCTCCTAAAAAATAGTGTTTATCGCGGCACAGCAAAAGGCTCCGGATGCAAGGCGCGCCAGGAGCAGGGCGCGAGGCGTACATCAGTACGTTGAGCGCCGTGCGACGCAGAGCAACGCCGCAGCCGGACCTTTGGCGAAGCCACCTAGGCGTTGAGAACCATCTCGTTCAGGGATGCCCCTGCGGGCACCATGGGGAGGACCTTCTCCTCCCGTGCGACCTTGAACTCCATGATCACCGGTCCCTTTTCGGCAAACCCCTGCTTGATGACGCTCTCGACCTCGTCCGGCCTGGTCGCCTGGAACCCCTTGGCGCCGAACGCCTCTGCCAGCTTGATGAAGTCGATGGGGAGCTCCATGCAGGTCTGCGAGTAGCGCTTGTCGAAAAAGAGCTCCTGCCACTGCCGCACCATGCCGAGGAAATTGTTGTTGAGGATGCAGATTTTCACCGGCAGGCGATTCTGCACCATGGTGGCGATCTCCTGCATGTTCATCTGGAAACCGCCATCACCGCAGACCACGATCACCTGGCGCTTGGGAAATGCCGCCTGTGCGCCCATGGCTGCCGGAAGACCGTAACCCATGGTGCCCAGCCCCCCCGACGACAGGAGCGTGCGCGGTTTGGTAAAGGTGAAGAACTGGGCGGTCCACATCTGATGCTGTCCCACGTCGGTCGCCATGATGGCGTCGGGCTCGGAGAGCTCACGCAGCTTCTCGATGACGTATTGGGGCTTGATCACCGTGGCGGCATGCTTGTAGGTCAGGGGGTGCTTGGCCTTCCAGCCGTCGATCTCCTCCTGCCAGGGCTTGATCGCCTCCTTGAACGCCTTCACCTTCTCCGGGTGGGCTTCGACCTCCTTGATCATCTTGAAGAGCACGTCCTTCACGTCACCGACAATGGGGAGATCGACCCGCACGTTCTTCTTGATGGAGGTCGGGTCCACGTCGATGTGGATGATCCTGGCATGGGGGGCAAAGGTGGTCAGTTTGCCGGTAACCCGGTCGTCGAACCGCGCCCCGATGGCCACCAGCACATCGGTATAGGTCATGGCCATGTTGGCGTAATATGTGCCGTGCATCCCCAGCATGCGCAGGGAATTGGGACTGTCCTCGGGATAGGCACCCAGCCCCATGAGGGTCGTGGTCACCGGTACGTTCAGGGTCGTGCAGAGCTTGGTCAGTTCCTCCGAGGCGTTGCCGGAAATGACCCCGCCCCCCACGTAGATCACCGGCTTTTTTGCCGCCAAAAGCATCTCCATGGCCCGTTCGATCTGCTTCGGATGCCCTTCGATGGTCGGCTTGTACCCCCGGATATCCACATGTTCCGGATATTTGAATTCGGTCTGGGCGATCTGCACATCCTTGGGGATGTCGACCAGCACCGGACCCGGCCGGCCGCTGCGGGCGATGTAGAAAGCCTTCTTGAGGATGGTCGCCAGCTCCTTCACGTCGCGCACCAGGAAGTTGTGCTTGGTGCAGGGGCGCGTGATGCCGATGATGTCGACCTCCTGGAAGGCGTCGTTGCCGATGAGCGGCGTCGGCACCTGGCCGGTGATCACCACCAGCGGCACCGAATCCATGTAGGCAGTGGCGATGCCGGTCACCGTGTTGGTGGCTCCCGGACCGGAGGTGGCAATGGCAACCCCGACCCGGCCGCTCGCCCGGGCATAGCCGTCTGCCGCATGAACACCCCCCTGCTCGTGGCGAGGGAGGATATGGCGGATCTCCTTGAAGCTGAAGATCTCGTCGTAGATATTGATAACCGTGCCGCCGGGATAGCCGAAGACCGTATCGACCCCTTCCCGCTTCAGGCACTCCAGAAGTATGCGTGCTCCATTCATTTTCATATGGTTCCCTCCCCTAGACAGGGATACATACCGCAGGGCCGCAGACACTGACCTGACGGGCAGATTCCGCTCGCCCCTGCAGATTATGGTTTGATCACAATTATTCCGCCGTAGTGACCGCGCCGGTATGCGCCGATGTGACAACTTTCGCATACCGTGCCAGCCAGCCCCCCTTGATCTTCGGCTCAGGGGCCTTCCATTCGGCCTTCCGGGTCGCAAGGACCGTTTCATCGACCATGAGTGTCAGTGTGCGGTTGGGGATGTCCAAAAGGATCCGGTCGCCGTCCCGCACCAGCGCGATCGGGCCACCCTCTGCCGCCTCGGGCGAAATATGCCCGATGCAGGGACCGCGGGTGCCGCCGGAAAAGCGGCCATCGGTGATCAGGGCAACGCTGTCGCCCAGCCCCATCCCCATGATGGCGGCAGTCGGCGCGAGCATCTCCCGCATCCCCGGCCCCCCCTTGGGCCCCTCGTAGCGGATCACCACCACGTCGCCGGACTTGATCCGGCCTTCCATGATGGCCGCCATCGCCAGTTCCTCTGCATCGAAGCAGCGGGCCGTCCCCTCGAACTTCATCATGGCCGCCGATACGCCCGACTGCTTGACGACAGCCCCCTTCGGCGCGATATTGCCGAAGAGGACTGCTATCCCTCCTTCTTTCTTGACCGGATCGGTGAGCGGCCTGATGACCGTCTCGTCCACCTGCTCGATGCTTGCCGCGATCTGCCTGGTGGAGAGCCCCAACACCGTCGGGTTGTCGAGAATCTTGTCGCCGAGTTGCTTGAGCACGCCGGCAACGCCGCCGGCAACATCGAGATCCTCCATGAAGTGCTCGCCGGCAGGGTTCATGGAAGCGATCTGCGGTGTATCCTTGGCCAGCGTGTCGAAGGTCTCCAGCGGCAGGTCGACGCCGGCCTCGCGGGCAATGGCCAGAAGGTGCAGAACAGTATTGGATGACCCGCCCAGCGCCAGGTCGACCCGGATGGCATTTTCGAATGCCGCCCTGGTCAGGATCTTGCGGGGTGTCAGGTCGTTGTTGACCATCTCGACGATCTTTTCGCCGGAGGCAAAGGCGATGCGCCGCTTCAGCGCCGAAACGGCAAGAGCGGTACCGCAACGGGGCAGGCTCATGCCGAGGGTTTCGGTAAGGATCGCCATGGTATTTGCGGTAAAGAGCCCCTGGCAGGAACCCATGCCAGGGCAGGCGTTGTCTTCGCAGACCTGCAGCTCCTTGGCGTCGATGACGCCGGCCTTGTAGCGGGCCATGGCCTCGAAGGTGTCGCTGACGAACGAATATCTCCGGTTCCCTTCGCCGCGGCCGGAGAGCATCGGCCCGGCTGTCACCACGATACAGGGGATGTCGAGCCTGGCTGCGGCCATCAGCATGCCGGGGGTGATCTTGTCGCAGTTGGTGAGCAGTACCAGGCCGTCCAGCCGGTGCGCCTCGGCCACCGACTCCACCATGTCGGCAATCAGCTCACGGGTCGGCAGGGAATAGTGCATCCCCTTGTGCCCCATGGCGATCCCGTCACAGACGCCGGGGATGCCGAAGAAAAAGGCATAGCCGCCGCCGGAATGGACCCCCTTCTCGATGAACCGCTCCAAGTCGCGCATCCCGACATGGCCCGGGATCAGGTCGGTGAAACTGGTGGCCACGCCGATGAACGGCTTGGAGAATTCGCTCTGCGGCACCCCGGTCCCCTTGATCAAGGCCCGGTGAGGCGTCCGCTCAAGTCCCTGTTTAATCATGTCGCTGCGCATGGATCACTCCGAAGTCGTGGTAATGCCTGGCAAGATGGCGGAAAAAAGTGAACATAGAAAATAACGCATTTGACGGATGCCTGTCAATATCAATAAAAAACCGTTATACGGATTCCCGTCGCTGCCTGGCCATTTCCGCCTCGGATGCCCGGATATAGGTGGGCAGCAGAGAGGCGGGGGAGATCTGTACGCCGCGTTGCAGCAGGGCCAGGGCCAGGGTTGCGCCGTGGGACGCACGGGGGGTATGGGCATAGGCAGGTGCGAAAACGGCCAGGCTGCCCAGGGACGCTGCGATCTGGTCGCGATAGCGCACCGCACCGTCGCCGAGGAACAGGGCCGGCTCGGTTATCCGCGCGGGCAGGTCGGCGGGGGAAAGGACCGCATCGGGTGCGGCCGATCTAAGCGACTCGCCGAAACGGTAGAAGCCGGCGTAGACCTCGTCCTTGCGGGCATCGAAGAGCGGGCATATCAGCCGATCGGCCATGGGGACATTCAGGGCCAGCATGGCAAGGGAGGAAAACCCGGCAATCGGCTTACCCGTGGCAAGCGCCATCCCTTTCACCGCCCCGAGCCCCACCCGCAGCCCGGTAAAGGCACCCGGCCCGATGGAAACCCCGAAACCGTCCATGTCGCCCAGACAGAGGCGGCACCCGGCCAAGAGGCTGTCGATACAATCGAAGAGCCGCGACGAAAGGGCCGGGCCCCCTGCCAGCAGGTACTCCCCCACGAGTCGCTCGCCGTCGGTAATGGCCACGCTGCACACAGACGTGGCCGTGTCGATGGTCAGGAGTCTCATGCCAGTCCGAAAAAATCCCGCGAATCAGAGTGCACGGGCATATTATCCCTGCCCGACGAAATAACGGATGATATCGTTGTAAAACGCCAGCACCATCAGGCCGATCAGGAGCGCCAGGCCGATCTGCTGTGCGATCTCACGGGTTTTCATGCTCACCGGACGGCGGAATACCAGCTCCCAGCTGAAGAAAAACAGGTGGCCACCATCCAGGATAGGCACCGGCAGGAGGTTGAGGACCCCCAGGTTTACCGACAGAAGCGCCATGAAGGCAAGGAAACTCACCCCGCCGGCAGAGGCCTGTTCGCCGGCCATCTTGGCGATCATGATCGGCCCCCCCACCGTGTCCAGGGGGATAGCCCGCTCCACCAGCTTGACCAGGGACAGCACTGTCAGCTTGATGACGGTGACGGTCTGAACGCTCCCCTTGACCAGTGCCTCGCCGGGACCGAAGTGGTCGGTCACCTGTTCGCCCGCCGAGACGATGCCGATGGCCGGAGAGGAAACGGTCTCGCCGAACAGGTTCTTCCCCTTCCGGGTTTCCGGCGTGACCCGGAAGGTGAGGGTTTCGTTGTTGCGTCGGACCTGGATCTCCAGCGGCTTGCCACCGCTCCCGGCGATCAGGTTTGCCAGGTCGTCCCAGCGGTTGACCGGTGCGCCGTCGATGGCGGTCACCACGTCGCCCGCCTTCAGACCGGCAAGGGCAGCCGGCTTGTCCTTGGGGACCTCGCCGACCTTGCTGGTGACCGCGGGTACGCCGATCAGGTAGAGGATGATGAACAAGAGCCAGGCAAAGGCCAGATTGAAGAGGGGACCGGCCGCGACCACGGCGATCCGCTGCAGCGGAGGCTTGGCGGCAAAGGAACGGGCCTTGTCCTCCTCGGAGAGTTCGCTGTCTCCTCCCTCCCCCACCATCTTCACGTATCCGCCCAACGGAAAGGCAGAAACCAGGTATTCGGTTTCGCCACGCTTGAAGCCGAACAGCTTGGTGCCGAAGCCGAGGGAGAATTTTTCCACGCCGATGCCGAACAGCTTGGCCAGCAGGAAGTGCCCCAGTTCATGCACGAAGATCAGGACACCCAGAACGACTATGGCAGCGACGATACTTGTCATAGGTAACTCCGACTGATGGAAACCGCAGCTCGCAACGAAAAAAGGCCCTTCGGTGCAGGGTTCTGACGTTGTCTCACGATTTCCGATTCACTGCTTGCAATTGTTCCCGTGTCTTTTCCCTGGCCCAGCGGTCAACGCCGAGGACCTCCTCGATGGTGCCGAGGGAATGGGGCTGATGCAGCGACATGGTCCGTTCGATGACCGCGGAGATATCGAGGAAACGGATCCTGCCGTCGAGAAAAGACTCCACGGCGATCTCGTTGGCCGCATTCATGACGGCCGGCATGCTCTCACCGGCAGCCATGGCCTGGTAGGCAAGCTGCAGGCAGCGGAACTTCTCCAGATCCGGCCGGAAAAAGGTGAGCCCGGAAAAGGCCGTCAGGTCCAGCGGTTTCACGCCGGTCGCCACCCGTTCCGGATAGGAAAGGGCATAGGCAATGGGCGCCTTCATGTCCGGCGTCCCCAGCTGGGCGATAACGCAGCCATCCACATACTCCACCATGGAGTGGATGATGCTCTGGGGATGGATGTTGACGTCGATCTTCTCCGGGGGCACATCGAACAGCCAGCGCGCCTCGATCACCTCCAGCCCCTTGTTCATCATGCTGGCGGAATCAATGGTGATCTTCTTCCCCATGCTCCAGTTGGGGTGGTTGAGGGCATCGGCTACCGTCACCTCTGCCAGCTTCGCTGCCGGCGTGTTGAGAAACGGGCCACCTGATGCAGTCAGGATGATTTTTTCGATGTCCTCGCCGCGATGCCCCTCGATGGACTGGAAGACCGCGCTATGTTCGCTGTCCACAGGGTAGAGCTTTATCCCCTTGGCAGCCACCGCCTCCATGACCAGGTGCCCGGCGGTTACCAGGGTCTCCTTGTTGGCAAGCGCCAGACCCTTTCCGGCATGGATGGCTGCCATGGTCGGCACGAGCCCGGCAGCGCCGACAATGGCGGCAACCACCATCTCCGCATCGGCATGGGTGGCTGCAGCAATGAGCCCCTCCACACCGCACATGATCTCCGGCTGACAGCCGCCGGGGAGGAGCATTTTCAACCGGCCGGCCAGTTCGTCGTTCAGCACGGCCACCAGCCGGGGCCTGAAGGCCGCGATCTGCCGGGCCAGCAGCTCGATGTTGCTCCCTGCGGTGATCGCCACCACCTCGAAACGGTCCGGATGGGCCGCAACGATCTCCAGCGTGCTGACACCGATGGAACCGGTCGATCCCAGAATGCTCAGTTTTTTCATACGACCTCGCGCTTCTTCAGTGAACCCTCGGCCGCTAGTGTCTCATCCGGTGTTTCCGGATGGACACTAGCCGAGCGGAAAGACGAAATGGGCATACCAGTATGCTGCAGGAGCCGCAAAAAGGATGCTGTCCAGACGGTCCAGTATGCCGCCATGCCCCGGCACCAGCGTACCCGAATCCTTGACACCGCAGCTCCGTTTCAGGAGGGACTCGAACAGGTCTCCCAACTGCCCCAGCACGCCGAGTACCAACGCCGCAACCACGGCATCGGCCACCCCGAGTTCGGGGAAAAAGGTCATCCTCGCGACCAGCGCGCCGACCACGCTTCCTGCCAGCCCTCCCAGAGCCCCCTCCACACTTTTGTTGGGGGAGACCTGCGGATAGAGCTTGACCCTTCCCAGGGCGGAGCCGACGTAATAGGCTGCAGAATCGCCGGCCATGACGATCACCAGCATCAGGAAGATCCAGGAAATCCCGTGGTTCCCGGCCCGCAGCCAAACCAGATGGACCAGCAATAGCGGGACATAGAGCAGGCCGGCAGCCAGTATCGCCCACTCCTGTGAGGCCTGGCGTATGTCGCGAAAGCGGAACAGGAGCAGCAGGGCGGCAACGAGAACGGGCAGGGTCATGGTCACCGGGAACAGCGAGCTGTCGCCGGCACCGGACAAGACGGGGATCAGGACTCCGAAGAGCGAGAGGACCGCTCCCTCGGGACGACGGTCGGGCAGGGCCATGCGGTAGAACTCGTCCATGCCGAACGCTGCAACCACGGCGATGAACCAGGTGAATCCCGTCACCCCCCCCTTGAGGATGAGCAGGATCAACAGGGGAAGGGCAATGGCGGCTGTGAGCAGTCTCTTGATGGTCAACTCCTTGCCGGCGGCAGCGCCGCGGTCAGCGGCAGACCCGCAATTGATCACTGGTGAGCCCGAAACGGCGCTCACGCTCCTGATAGTCCTTCAATGCCTTGTGCAATTCGGTCCGGTCGAATTCCGGCCAGTTGACGTCGGTAAAATAGAGCTCGGTATAGGCGAGCTGCCAGAGGAGAAAGTTGCTGATCCTCATCTCGCCGCTGGTCCTGATCAGAAGATCGGGATCGGGGATGCCGCCGGTGAAAAGATAACTGGTGAACAGCTCCTCGCTCACCATTGTCAGGTCGACGGTGCCGGCCACGGCATCGGCTGCCAGGCGCACTGCGGCACGGGCAATCTCCTGGCGGGACCCGTAGGAAAGGGCCAGGGTCAGCAGCATGCCGGTATTGCCGGCAGTCCGGGCGATGGCGTCGTCAATCTCCCGGTTCACGCTCGCCGGCAGGTCCTCGCGGTTGCCGATGACGCCGAAGCGGACATTGTTCCGCATCATCCGCGGGACTTCCGAGCGGATATACTTCTTCAGGAGCGCCATCAGGGCCTGGACCTCGGTCTTGGGCCTGAGCCAGTTCTCGGCGGAAAAGGCAAACAGCGTCAGGAAGCCGATGCCCAGCTTCGAACACTCCTCGACAGTCGCACGGACCGCCTCCACACCCTTCTGATGACCGACAATGCGCTGCAGCATGCGCTGCTTGGCCCAACGACCGTTGCCATCCATGATGATGGCAAGATGGCGCGGCATTTTATCCGGCTTGAGTCGATTCATATGTTACTCATCCCACACAGAGCGATGAAATTCAGAGATACCATGGCGGCGAGGGAAAAGGCATGCTGTTCTCTTGCGAGGGGCTTTCGGTGAGCCAGCGTAATTCGCGCTGCATACCACGGTCTGCACAAAAACAAAAAACCCCTTCCGACAGGGGTTTTGGGATTTAATCACAATTCAACGGGGCGCGCAAGAAAAAATCATGCGGCCCAGGGCGCCCACCTGCCTGCTGCAAGCCACTCAGACCTCCATGACTTCCTTCTCCTTGTGGACCAGCACCTCGTCGATCTTGGTCTCGAAGGTCTTGGTAACGTCCTGCACCTCTTTTTCGGC
This sequence comes from Geobacter sp., assembly GCA_009684525.1. Taxonomy (NCBI): domain Bacteria; kingdom Pseudomonadati; phylum Thermodesulfobacteriota; class Desulfuromonadia; order Geobacterales; family Geobacteraceae; genus Geobacter; species Geobacter sp. Next base: position 191,626 of record WKKR01000006.1, on the reverse strand, counting down.
CCGTTTGAGATCGTCCTCGGAGATCTTCTTGTCTTTTTCCAGCTTTTTCACGCCGTCGATGGCGTCGCGGCGGAGATTGCGCAATGCCACCTTCGCCTCCTCTGCCATCTTCTTCAGCTGCTTGACGATATCCTTACGCCGCTCTTCGGTGAGGGGGGGGAGAACCAGCCGGATCAGTTTGCCGTCGTTGGCCGGCGTCACCCCGAGATTGGCATTCATGATCGCCTTCTCGATCAGCGGGATCAGCTTCGACTCCCACGGCTGCAGGGTGATGGTGCGCGGCTCGGGAACAGCCAGGGTGGCAACCTGGCTCACCGGCGTGGGAGTGCCATAGTAGTCGAGCTTCACATCATCCAAGAGAGAAGTCGACGCGCGGCCGGTGCGGATCTTCTGATATTCGCGACGGAGAGACTCGACGGTCTTCTCCATGTGGGATTTCATGGCGGCGATGACATCTTTGGTCACGTTACTCTCCTTTCACGATGGTGCCGATCGCTTCGCCGCAGACCACCTTCCGGACGTTCCCCGGCGTGGTGATGTCAAAGACGATGATCGGGAGGCTGTTGTCCATACAGAGAGAGGTAGCAGTGGCATCCATGACCTGCAGCCCTCTCTTCAGAACCTCCAGGTAGGTCAGACTGGCAAACTTGACTGCAGTGGCATCCTTCTTGGGATCGGCGGAATAGACTCCGTCCACCTTGGTCCCCTTCAGGATCGCCTCCGCACCGATCTCCATCGCCCTGAGACTGGCGGCGGTGTCGGTAGTAAAGAACGGGTTACCGGTGCCGGCGCCGAAGATGACCACCCGCCCCTTCTCCAGATGGCGCATGGCGCGACGCCGGATATAGGGCTCGGCTACCTCCTGCATGGCGATGGCAGACTGGACCCGTGTATCGACCCCGACCTTTTCCAGCGCATCCTGCATGGCAAGTGAGTTGATCATGGTGGCCAGCATCCCCATGTAGTCGGCGCTGGCGCGGTCCATCCCCTTGGAGGAAGCGGCCAGGCCGCGGAAGATGTTGCCGCCGCCGATGACCAGCGCCAGCTCCGTTCCGCACTCCACCACTCCCTTCACCTCGTTGGCGATGGAGCTGATGGTTTCGGGGTCGATTCCGTAGCCCTGCGCTCCACCCAGTGCCTCACCGGAGAGCTTCAGGAGCACCCGCTTGTAGTATGGTTGAGACATGATCAGCTCCTGCTCGCTTTGAAGTGTCGGACGCCAAGGGACATCCGGCTGCCCCGCATAAAAAAAGCCGGCCATCTTGATCAAATGGCCGGCTCTGGTCAGTGCCTACTTGCCGACCGCGGCTGCAACCTCCGCGGCAAAATCGCTTTCCTTCTTCTCCAGACCCTCCCCCAGGACGAAACGGGAGAAGCGGCGAATCGACATGTTTTCGCCGATGGTGGCGATGGTCTCGTTCAGGAAGGTCTGCACCGTCTTGTCCGGATCCTTGACAAAGGGCTGCTCCAGGAGGCAGATATCGGCATAAAACTTGTTGACCTGCCCCTCGATGATCTTTTCGATGATATTGTCCGGCTTGCCGCTTTCACGGGCCTTGGCGCGGTAGATATCTTTCTCGCGCTCCAGGGCATCGGCGGCAACCTCTTCGCGCCGCACATACTGGGGAGCGGCCGCAGCGATATGCATGGCGACATCCTTGACGAACGCCTGGAAATTCTCGTTCTTGGCAACGAAATCGGTCTCGCAGTTCACTTCGACCAGCACGCCGATCTTGCCGCCGGCATGGATGTAGGAACCAACGGCCCCTTCGCTGGCCACGCGGCCGGATTTCTTGGATGCTGCGGCCAGACCCTTCTTGCGGAGATAGTCGACTGCCTTCTCCTGGTCGCCGCCGGTCTCCTGGAGAGCCTTCTTGCAGTCCATCAGCCCTGCGCCGGTCGCCTTCCTCAGTTCATTCACCTGTGCTGCTGTAATGCTCACGGTATCCTCCATAACGGCTCCAGCGGAGCCGAACGTATTGTCATGCTGTTCGCGCGCTGCCACACAAGGGGCAACCCAGCCGGATCGATCTGCCTAGTCGGTGGTTTCTTCTTCGCCTTCAGCGGCCGCGGCCTCAACGGCTGCATCCTCGCCTTCGCTGTCGGTCTGGAGATCGGTGTTGCGTGCCTGCGCACCTTCCAGAACGGCATCGGCGACCTTGCTGGTCAGGAGACGGATGGCGCGGATGGCGTCGTCGTTGCCCGGGATGATGTAGTCGATATGGTCGGGGTCGCAGTTGGTGTCAACGATGGCCACCACCTTGATGCCGAGCTTCTTGGCCTCCTGGACCGCAATCTCCTCGTTTTTCGGGTCGATGACGAAGATCACGCCCGGCAGCCGGCCCATCCCCTTGATCCCGCCCAGGGTCTTTTCCAGCTTCTGGCGCTCCTTGTCGAACTTGAGCGCTTCCTTCTTGGTATAGGCCTCGGCAGTGCCGTCTGCCAGCATGGCGTCGAGCCGCTTGAGGCGGTCGATGCTCTGCTTCACCGTGGTGAAGTTGGTGAGCATCCCACCCAGCCAGCGCTGGTTGACGTAGTACATGTTGCAGCGGCTTGCCTCTTCGGCAACCGAATCCTGCGCCTGCTTCTTGGTCCCGACGAACAGGACGTTTTCGCCGGCGCGGACCGCATCAGTCACGAAGTTGTAGGCGTTCTTGAAGAGCCTGACGGTCTTCTGCAGGTCGATGATGTAGATCCCGTTCCGTGCCCCGAAGATATACGGCTTCATCTTGGGGTTCCAGCGCTTGGTCTGGTGGCCGAAGTGGACACCGGCCTCCAACAGTTCCTTCATGGTGATACTCGACATACTCTCTCTCCTCTGTGTGTGGTTGGGCCTCCGCTTTCCGCCGTGTCCCGGAACCCTGGGAAGCCGTTATCAGGGGCCGATGTCGACCGTCCTGATTCCCGCCACCACCTGTAGGGCACCACCGGGGGCCTGGAAAGCGTGCGTTTTCAAGCAGCGGATGTATATAACACATACCCCCCTGCTTGGCAAGGCATTTTTGGCGTGCGACCCTTTACTTGGCGCCCCTTCTCATGTATCATGCGCAAGCCATGCTGACCACCTTCGACCGATACATCATCCGCGAGATCGCCGTTCCGTTCTTCCTGGGGATGGTGGCCTTCACCGCTGTCCTCCTGATGGGGAGATTCCTCAAGATCGCCGACATGGTCGTGGCCAAGGGGGTGCCGATCGCCGATATCGCCCGCCTGATCGCCTATCTCTTCCCCTCCTTTGCCCTGGTGACCATCCCTATGGCATTCCTCCTGGCCATACTGCTGGCGTTCGGCCGTCTTTCCGCCGACAGCGAGATCATCGCCATCAAGGCGAGCGGCGTCAGCATCACCCGTCTGCTGCTGCCGGTCATGGCGTGCGCGACCCTGGCAACCATCGCCACCGCCATTGTCGCGATCTACGCAGTACCCTGGGGGAACACCTCCTTCAAGGGGCTTCTGACCAGGGCTGTGGAACAGCGGGCCGAAGTGGACCTGCGGGAGCGGGTCTTCGTGGACAGCATCCCCGGACTGGTCATCTATGTGGACCGCTTCGACCCCGTCCGCCAGACCATGACCGGCGTCATGATCCAGGACCAGCGCGATGAAAAGGCCCCGCTGACCATCTTTGCCCGCCAGGGGAGCGTAACGGTGCATCCCGGCGAACGCCGGGTCCTGCTCAACCTTACCGGCGGGAGCATCCACCGCAGCCTGGAGAAGGAGGGGTACCGCCTGATCCAGTTTCGCGATTACACCCTGAACGTCCAGCTGCCGCAAACCGGCCAGGGGATCGGCCGCAACGAGTTGGACATGTCGCTTGGAGAACTGCGGGCCGGGGTCGGGAGCCCGGCGACCAGCGACCGGATCCGGCGGGAGATGGAACTCGAATTCCATCGCCGCTTCTCCACCCCCTTTGCCTGTTTCGTCTTTGCCATAGCCGGCGTACCGCTGGGGGTGCAGAACCGACGTTCCGGCAAAGGGGGGGGATTCGCCGTCAGTATCGGTCTCCTTTTGCTTTACTACGTCATCCTCTCCGCCTGCAAAACCCTGGGGGAGCGTGGTCTGGTTCCCGCCGTCGCCGCCATGTGGGGGCCGAACATCTTCTTCCTCGCCCTCGGGATCTGGTTCTTCAGGCGCGCGGTGACAGAGCGCCCCATCTTCGGAGGTTTGTCCCCCATCGACCTTGCAAGCTCGCTCTGGCAGCGGATTGCCAAACAATGGCCCCACAGATGACCATTATCTCGCGTTATATCGTCGTCACCAATCTGCGGCTGCTCGGTCTCTGCGCCGGCTCGTTCATGGCAATCTACCTGGTGGTCGACCTGCTGGAAAAGGTGGGCAAATTCGCCCGCGCCGGCGGCGACCCGTACCATATCCTGCTCTTTTTCCTCTGGAAACTGCCGGAGATCGCCACCCAGGTCATCCCCCTGGCCGTGCTGATGGCGACCCTCCTTACCCTGGGCAGCCTCTCCCGCACCTCCGAACTGATCGCCATGCGGAGCGCGGGGGTGGGGCTGGCGCGGGTCGCGGCGCCGCTTCTGGGGATCGGCCTTGTGGCAAGTCTCATCAATCTTGCCCTGTCCGAGTGGGTGGTGCCGAAAAGCTTTGAAAAGATGCGCTACATCCAGGAGGTGCAGATATCCCACAAAAGCCCGGCCGCCTTCTTCAGGCAGGGGGCGATCTGGTACCGGGAAGGCGATACCATCCTCCAGGCGCGCCTGTTCGACCCTGCGTCGACAACCCTGCTGGGAGTCACCCTCTGGCAGCTCGATCCAACCATGCAGCCGGTAAAGCGGCTAGACGCGGCTCGCGCCGAACATCGGGAAAACGGCTGGCTCCTGCGTAGCGTGATCCTGCGCAACTACAGCGCCGGAAGCCTGACCCGGACGACACAACGGCAGGAAGAACCGATACCGCTCAAACTCAGCCTGTCCGACCTGCGGGTCGTGGGCAAGCAGGCGGAAAACATGGGATTCGTGGAGCTCAACAGGTACTGCGAAAAGCTGTCCCACGGGGGGTATGATGCCACCCGTTACCTCACCCTGCTCCACACCAAGCTGGCCGCACCCTTCAGCCCCCTGGTCATGGCCTTCCTCGGCATCCCCTTTGCCCTGCGCACGGGCCGCTCCAGCGGCATCGCCGTCGGCATCGGCATCAGCCTCGCCATCGGCCTTTCCTACTTCATCATCAATGCCTTTCTCATCTCCTTCGGCCAGGCAGGAGCGCTTCCTCCGCCGGTGGCGGCCTGGGCCGCCAACCTGCTCTTCATCGCCATCGGCATCTGGCTGGCGTTGACGATGGACGGCTAGGCGAACGCTCCCAGCGTCCGGCATGATTCATGGCCGGACCTGTTGACATCCACCATTGCCATGCTTTAATCCTCAATAGGATGCAGCACCGGACTGCCGAGCCGTCCCCCTGCCTCGCCCAAGGAGTTCCCATGAAATCCCTTTTGACGCTGTTGTTCACCTTCATCCTCGTATCTCCCGCCATGGCTGCCGGCACCTCGTCCCCCCTCCCCCCGAAGTACGACCCCCGGGCGAAGAGCCAGCCAGTTCCGGTGCAGGAGCGCAAGGACCGGATCACCATCCTCAGCATCATCCCTGCCCAGGGCGAACCGGGGATGACCGTGACCCTTTCCGGGGCGGGCTTTACCGAAGGCACCACCGTCTTTCTCGGCAGCACCGAGATCCCGACCCGGATCATCGGGCCGAAACAGCTCAGCTTTGACATCCCCCGCCTGGCAGCAGGCCTCTATGCCCTCTTCCTGAAAACGGAGGACGGCAGCACCAGCAAGACCTACTCGTTTTCGGTCCAGCCCCTGAAGCCGGTGGCAACCTCGCTGTCGCCCGACAGCATCCCGTCCTGCACCATGAGCGGCAGCCGGGACGTGACCATAAACGGCAGGAATTTCCAGGAAGGAGCCCTGGTGCTGTTCGACGGCGGCGCCATCCGGAGCAGGTTCCTCTCGGCAGAAGGGATGGCGTTTTCGGTACCGGCAGTCAAGGGGGGGATTCACCAGATCCAGGTAAAAAACCCGGAAGAGACCGTCTCCACACCGCTGGCGCTGATGGTGGACACCCGGCCGGAGATCACCTCCATCAGCACCGGCGAGGATCATGTCAATTACTACGAGCTGATCATCGAAGGGAGGAACTTCCTGCAGGGATCGGTGCTGGTCGTGGACGGCATGCGGATAAGCGGCAGCAACCCGGCGCCGGGAGACCGGGACCGGCTGATCTACATGGACTGTACCCGGCTCATCTACCAGCGTTACCCGGCCGACCCGTCCGCCAAGACCCTGCGGGTCCAGGTGGTGAATCCCGGCAACGAGGACAGTCCGGTGATCACGGTCAGCACGCCGTAGCAGATCGGGGCGACAGGATGGAACGAAAAGAGGGGGGCGATCAGCCCCCCTCTTTTTTTCTCGTGCCTGAAGCTGCGGGAGATCAGCCAGAGCACCCAGGACGGTAGAAGGCAACGGCATTGTCGCAGAGGACCTTGGTAGCCAGCTTCTCGCCCAGGGTCTCGATCACCAGCAGCAGATCGTCGTCGCTGTAGGGGCGAGGTGCCCTGGTGGAGGGGAGATCGGTGCCGAACATCAGGGCATCGGGATTGGCGCTGCAGATATCCCTGAGGGCAGTGGCCACGTCGAAGTCCACCCGGCCGAATCCGGTCGCCTTGACGCGAACGCCGCGTTCCACCAGCTTGAGCAGATCGGGGAGCCCTTCACGGGAAAGCCCCAGGTGATCGATGCTCACCGCGGGGAGTCTCAGCAGGGTCTCCCGCAGCGCCGGCAGCTCCCTGGCATCGACGTAGAGCTCCACATGCCAGCCGGCCAGCCCATGAACCCGCAGGGCAAAGCTCTCCAGGTGCGCCACGCTTTCCGAACCGCCGCGCCGGATGTTGAAGCGGACCGCCCGCACCCCGAGCCGGTCCAGCCGAAGCACCTCGGCGTCGCTCACCTGCGCCGGAAGCTGGGTCACGCCGACAAACGACGGGCCGAGACAGTGCAGGGCGTCCTCCAGGTAGGTCTGGTCGAGAGCCTGGAACGATCCCGACACCACGGCACCGCCGGCAAGGTTGAGCCCGCCGGTACGCGCCAGGTAGTCGGCGCAGGAAAAATCGGGGGGGAGATAGCCGTCATTGGGGACCAGGGGGAAACGGCGGTCGATGACATGAAAATGGCTATCGAAAACCCTGAAGCGCTTAAGGGCCGATTCGTGCGGCATGATGCCCCTCCCTGGTCAGGCGCAGTCGAGCTGTTCCCAGAACCCCGAATCGCAGGTCTGCCGGATCTCCTGGGAAAAGGCGTCCTGAGCGTTCCTGGGGGAAAGGGTCCTGGCGGTCTCCTGCATCCGCTGGACAAACAGCTCCTGCATCGTAATGTCGCGGCCGAGGGAGAACTGGTCGAACTCCCCCTTGTGGTTCTTGATCTGGATCAGCATGGCGGCGCAAGCCGTGGCATCCTCGCAGTGCAGGGGGAGGATGAAGCTCTCGTACCCCTCCCAGAGGGCGGCAATCATCTGCTGCATCGATTTTGAATCCGGAAGAACGATCCGCCAGTCCATGGCCGCCGTCATGATGATCCCCGGCGGCGGCTCAACGATGAAATACTCCCCCTTCGGCACCCGTTGTGCCAGGAAGCGAAGAAACTGCTCGGAGGATACCGTATCCCCCACATGCGCCAGCGCACCCTGAACGACCATGGTTGCTCCTTTGCTACATCAATTGTGGTTTTGCCATTGTCACGCTGAGCGTGTGAACTCCAGAAGGGAGAGGATGTCGCCATGCCGGTCGATGCGGGCAAAACCGGGCATGTCTGCCTTGTAGGCGACAAAGGGGACGCCGGCGGCCAGGGCGGCCAGCCGGTCGACCTCGGAATCGCCGACAAACAGGGCTTCGCGAGCTTCCAGGCCATAGTGGTCGAGCACCCGCAAAAGCGGCTCGGGGTGCGGCTTGGGATTGGCGACCTTGTTGGCGGTCATGACGCAACCGAAATAATCGGCAAGATCGAAGCTCTCCAGGACCGTCTCCATGGAGGTGGAGCGGTTGGTGCAGACAGCCAGCTCGACCACCCCCTGCAGCGCCTGCAGGGTCTCGCGGTACCCCTCTTCCATGACCAGCATCGGCACCAGGTCGAGGTAGTCGATGGCGCCGGCCAACCGGACCGATTCCTGCCAGTCGGCCTGATCAGGAAAGAAGTAGGCGAGCACCTCGCGGTTGGCATAGGTGTGCAGCACCCGCATGACCTCTGCATCGCTCCGGTCCAGCGTCTTTCCCATCTGCCCGAGAATCCGTTCGTAAAAGGCGACGTTCGCTTCAAACGAGTCGAACATGACCCCGTCGCAGTCGTAGATCACCACCTTGCAGCTGTTTGCGTTACTCACTGTCTTCCTTGTCCCGGTCGCCACTACCGGCCTTTCCCAGATACTCCTCCCATTCGAGCGGGAGCAGGTACTTCTTCTTGCTGTTGCACTCCTTGCAGGCCGGCACCACGTTGCCGCGGCTGCTCTTGCCGCCGCGGATGACGGGAACGATATGGTCAAGCGTCAGTTCGTCCGCCGGGAAGCTGTTGCCGCACCAGTGGCAGACCCCTTTTGCCAGTCGGTTCTTCCACCACTGGCTTTTGCGCAGCTCCCGGGCCTTCTCCTTTTCCCGCCGGATCTCCTGCTCGGATACCTCGATGATGAATGCCATACTCTGCCTGCGCCCGCCCTTCCTAGCCTCTGTGCGCTTCGATGGCCGTGCGCGCCAACTCGTCGCAGCGTTCATTCTCGGCATGGCCGTTATGCCCGCGGACCCATTGCCACTGGATGCGGTGAACCTTTGCCAGCTCGGCCAGCCGCTCCCAGAGGTCGCGATTCATGACCGGCTCCTTCTTGCTGTTGATCCACCCTTTCCTGATCCAGCCGGAAAGCCATTCGGTCATCCCCTTGACCAGGTACTGGGAATCGGTGGTGAGAACCACGGTGCAAGGGTGCTTGAGGGCAGCAAGGGCTGCTATGGCCGCGGAAAGCTCCATCCGGTTGTTGGTGGTGGCTGCCTCGCCGCCGGAGAGTTCCTTTTCGTGCCCCTCGTAGCGCAGGATCGCCCCCCACCCTCCCGGACCGGGGTTGCCGCTGCAGGCGCCGTCGCAGAATATCTCCACCGTACCGCTCGATCGTTCAGCACTCGCCGACATACGCCCCCTCTTCCTTCAGCAGGTCGGCAATGGCGGACATCACCCGGTCGACGATGAGCTGGTGGGTTTCCTTGCGGTCCTCCAGCTGGAACAAGTCGGAAAAATCCAGCGGCTTGCCGAACACCACCAGGCCCTCCTGGCCGAAACGGGGGAACTTCCAGTGGTTGAGACCGATAAGCGCCGTGGGGATCACCGTGGGCCGGGTGTCGTAGATGATCTTCCCCACCCCGCGGTTTCCCTTCCCCAGCCGGCCATCGCGATGGCGGGTCCCTTCGGGGAAGAGCATCACCCGCTGGTCGACGAGCAGTTCGTTGATCACCTTCCCTGCCCGCACGTCCCTGCCGCGGCGGACCGGAAAGGCCCCCCAGGAACTGTAGAGCAGACGCTGCAGCGGCTTCTGGAACAGCTCCTCCTTGGCGGGAGCCCAGATCATTCGCATGGGGAAATGCCGGACCATGGCCCAGGGAAGGAAGATGGTCTCAAAGGCAGAGATATGATTGGCCGCCAGCAGAACCCCCCCCTGATCGGGGATGTTCCCGGCGCCTTTGGTGCGGAAATTATTGCACAACGATGCATAGATGCCTATGACGTTGGCCGAAAAGGTGACCCACAGGCGTCGCGGCAGTGAAACGTTCACAGCTCTCCTCACTCATGATGTGTAATCGGTGCAGCACCGTCGCCGGCTGCCGGCGGCAGGATGAAATAAAAGACCGCCCCGGCGTTCACGGCTCCTTCAGCCCAGACCGTTCCACCGTGGCGTTCGATGATCCGCCCCACCGTAGCAAGGCCAATGCCGGTGCCGGGGAAGTTCCGGGCATCGTGGAGCCGGGCAAAGGGCTTGAAGAGCTCCCCCACCCGGGACATGTCGAAACCCGCACCATTGTCCCGGACGAAAAAGGCCTCTCCCTGCGGCGTGGCTGTCCGGCCGAAACTGATCTCGGCCTGCGGCCTCTCGTTGGTGTACTTCCAGGCATTCCCCAGCAGATTTTCCAGAAGCACCCGCATCAGACGCGGATCGCCGTAGCCGGTCAGCCCTTCGGCAATTTTCCAGTCGACCGCCCTCCCCGGCCAGATCATGCAGAGCTCCAAGCTGATCTCCAGGGCAATGGCCGACAGATCGACATCGCTTTTGACCATGGAGCAGCTGGAGATCCGGGCGAGGCTCTGCAGCGCCTCGATCAGATCCTCCATCCGCTGGCTGGCTTCATGGATAGTCTTGACGTAGTAAGCGCTCAGCCCGTGACTGTCGTTACATTCGTCCTTCAATGCCTGGGCAGCGGTATAGATGATGGTCAGCGGTTTGCGCAGGTCATGGGAAACCGACGAACTGAACGCCTCCAGCTCGCGGTTCACCGCTTCCAGGTCCGACGCCTTCCGAGCGAGTTCCGCCTGGGTCTGCACATACGCGGAAATGTCCCGCACCAGTTCTATGCCTGCCACCACGTTACCAGCGGCATCGCGCAGGGGGGAGGCGGTCATTTCTACGTGGCTGACCGGTGCATCGGCAGGGAGTGCCTTCACCAGTTTATGAATACCACCATCCCGGAATGCCGCCAGTACCGGGCAATCGGGACAGGCCGTATCCCGTTGGTCATAGACCGTAAAGCAGAAGGACCCGACAAAGTCGCCGCCACTCAACTGCTGATGCACCTGGTTCTGATAGAGAATCTTGAGATTCGTGTCCTGGATGCTGATCCCATCGCCGATGGCGGCAACGATCGATTCACTCTTTGCCCGCTCGGTCGCCACCTCGGCCAGTGCGTGCTGCAGGTCATGTTCCAGGCGGTACCGTTGCCTGACGATGAGGCAGATGAAAACCGTGAAGAGCGCCAGGAAGAACTCAAAGGTCCCGCGCAGCCAGAGTTCGCGGGGCGAAGGGGCGAATATCTGCTGGAGCACGCTCCCTTCCGAAAAGAGCACGGCATCGATGATGGTATCGAACAGCCAGAATAGGATACCACATATGACGGCCATGATGATGATATGTCGCTGCCTGAAATGGGGCATGGCATTTGTTTCCCATCAAAGAAACCGTGAACGGGCCAGGCACGGCAAGATTACTGGAGCAGGGCAAAAGATGCAACCCCTTTCCTGGGTGGGCCTTATCCGCCCGCAAGGTCGATGCCGGCAATGGCCGTCCCGCAGGCGGGGCAGCAACCGGTGGCAAGCCGGTTTGCAAGGATGCTGAAGCCGCTGCGCCGAATGAGCTGTTCGCCGCAGCCGGGACAGGCGGTATCCTCCCGACCCGGCGCAGTGACATTCCCCAGGTAGATGTAGCGCAGCCCCTGATCCCTGCCGATATCGTACGCCCGGTTCAGCGTCTCTACCGGCGTGCCCGGACGGTCGGTCATCAGGTAGGTCGGATAGAATCGGCTCACATGCCAGGGGGTGTCAACTCCGAGTTCATCGGCAATGAAACGGGCAATGGCGCGGATTTCTGCATCGCTGTCGTTCAGCCCCGGGATGATCAGGGTGGTCAACTCGATCCAGATATTGTGCCGCCGATAATCGCGGATGGTCTCCAGCACCCCTTCCAGGCGGGCTCCCACCACCTCACGGTAGAAGCTGTCGGTGAACCCTTTCAGATCGATGTTGGCGGCATCCAGGTGGGGGGCGATCAGCTCCAGCGCCTCCGGCGTGATATAGCCGTTGGTGACGAAGATGGTCTTGAGCCCTGCCTCATGGGCCAGCACCGCCGTATCGCAGGCAAACTCGAAGAAGATGGTCGGTTCGGTATAGGTGAAGGAGATGGAACGGCATCCCGCCTGCGATGCCCTGCTGACGATCTCAGCCGGAGACCGCTTTGTGCCGGGGATCTCCACCGTATCCGGCGGCACCTGGGAGATGGAATAGTTCTGGCAGTGCCGGCAGTGGAAGTTGCACCCTGCCGTGGCAACGGAATAACTGAGGCTGCCGGGCTGGAAATGGTACAGCGGCTTCTTCTCCACCGGGTCCACGTGTTCGGCAATGACCCGACCGTAGACCAGCGACAAGAGCGTTCCGTGCCGGTTTTCCCGGACCCCGCAGATCCCCCGCTTGCCGTCGGCGATGATACAGCGGTGCCGGCAGAGGCTGCAGCGCAGCCTGCCATCGTCGAGCTGCTCAAAAAACAGGGCCTCTTTCATGGATCACCCCCTTGCCGTCGCCGGCATCCGCCGACCCGCAGCAACCGGCAACGAAACAGCATCCAGTCCAAACAACAGTCTATTCATGAGACTCGGACATTGTTGCACGACTGTAACAGCCGTAAAAAGTGTACCACTCATACTGGACAGTGGAAATCGGGAATCGTGTTTTATTGAAAAAACAGACTGTTTTTCATCATGTTATCGTTATGTAGCAGGCGCCAGACACAGTGGCAGGGGAGAAGAAAATAGACCATGGTATGAAAAACACGTGATAAAAACTTCATAAACTGTTGTTTTAGCAAACTTTTCCCTCAATTTCCCATTGCACAAACCGATTCTTCTCATTATAGTTAGATCAGCTCAAGGAAAGGAGGTACCAACCATGACCTGTCCCCTCTGCAACATCGCAACCGGCGTAGAGATAGACATGCATTCCGACGGGTATGCCAAGGATCTGTTCGAATGCACCGAATGCGGCTCGATCTGGGTTCTTGACCGCGACGGCATCGTCCTGCTCAACAACAGGGCTGCCTGACAAGCAACGGAAAGGAGCGCCCATGCACCGGATACCAGCACCAGGAACCGTCGGGAAAGATCTCTCCCTTTCCGGGCAGCCGGATTTCCGCCTGCCAGACCCTGCCATACGTAGCCTGCAGCCATGCAAGATCCTTTTGAATTGAAAAACGCCGGGTAGCCAACCCCGGCGTTTTTGTTTCCCCCAGCTCTTTTTCTCTTCGATGGAGTGTCAGAACATGAAACGGCGCATGCTGACATTCAGAAGAATGGCCACGCCGGTCATGGATGTAACCAGGGATGTCCCACCGTAGGAGAGAAACGGCAGCGGGACCCCCACCACCGGGAACAGACCGATAACCATCCCGATATTGATGACGATATGCCAGAAGAGCATGGCTGTCACCCCGAGTGCCAGCAGCCTGCCGAACCGGTCGTTGCACCGCCCGGCAATCTGCAACCCCCACAAAACCAGCATCAGGTAGAGGAAAAGCAGCACCATGCAGCCCGCCAGCCCCCATTCTTCGGCAAAGACCGAAAAGGCGAAGTCGGTATGCTGTTCAGGGAGAAAGCGAAGCTGCGTCTGGGTCCCGTGCAGGTATCCCTTCCCCAGGATCCCGCCCGAGCCGACGGCGATCTTGCTCTGGATGAGGTGATAGCCGCTCCCCAGGGGGTCGCGTTCGGGGTTGAGAAAGTTGAGGATGCGGTTTTTCTGGTAGTCGCGCAGATAGTAGTGCCAACCTCCGTAGATCAGGGGCACCACGGACAGCACCCCCCCCACCACGACCCGCCACTGCACCCCGATGAAGATGATGATGGAAAACGCCACCAAGAGCACGATAATGGCGGTCCCCAGGTCGGGCTGTTTCATGATCAGGATCGCCGGGATGCCGACAATGGCAAGGGGAATGCCGATCTGACGGAACCCGAGCCCGCCCAGGACCGGATAGCGGCTGAAGAAGCGGGCAAAGATCATGATGATGACGATCTTCATCGGTTCCGACGGCTGGATGCTGATGAAACCCAGGTTCAACCAGCGGGTGGCACCCATGGAGGTCTTGCCGACCGCCATTACCAGGAGCAGGAGGAGCAGTACTCCTCCGTATGACCAGTATGCCAGGTCTTCAAGCACGTGATAGTCGATGCTGCAGGCCAGTACCATGATAATCAGGCCGCCGGCCAGCCAGGAGAGCTGCTTGAGATAGAACGGAACTGTGGCGATACGGTAGGATGCCGACGCACTGTAGATGTTCGCAACGCCAATGGCGGCCAGAAGCAGTATCAGCCCGAACAGCATCCAGTCGAAATTGGTAAAGAGCCGGCGATCGATCATTGCTGGGTTCCTTCTCCCCGGTCGGCACCCGTCGGTGCTTCCTCTTCCGTTTCATCCACCGTTTGCGGCACCGGCCGCTTGATGACCCCTTTTTGCTCGAAATATGCCCGCAGAATAGCGCCGGCAACCGGTGCGGCGGCTGCGCCCCCGTGCTCGCCATGCTCGATCACCACGGAAATTGCCACCTCCGGCTTGTCATAGGGGGCAAAGGCGACAAACAGGGCATGATCACGGTACTTATAGGCAACCTCCCGATTGGGACCGCGCTGCTTGACGACCTGGGAAGTACCGGTCTTCCCGGCAACCTTGACCTCGTAGAGACGAGCGGCGCCACCGGTCCCCCGCGGCTCGTTGACAACGGCCAGAAGCCCTTCCTTTACCAATCGGAAGCTGTTCGGCCTGACCTGGGGGCGATACAGCACTTCGGGCTTGGTTTCCTTGATCACTTTACCGTCCGGATCGATAACCCGTTTTACCAGGTAGGGGCGGTAGACCGTCCCTTCGTTGGCCACGGCAGCCGTCATGGTGGCAAGCTGGATCGGCGTCAGCAGGGTATAGCCCTGACCGATCGAGACCGGCATGGTCTCGCCGCGATACCACTTCTTCTTGAATTTCTCCTGCTTCCAGGCCATGGTGGGGATCAGCCCCCCCTTTTCGTTTTCAAGGCCGATTCCCATCGGCGCCCCCAGCCCGAACCTCCGTGCCATTTCGGCAATCCGGTCGACGCCGAGCCGTTCGCCGAGCTGATAGAAATAGACGTCGCACGACTCTCTGATGGCGCGCTTCAGATCGACCCTGCCATGCCCTTTCTTGTCCCAGCATTTGAAGACATCGGTGCCGACTTCATAGGCACCGGTGCAGTTCACCGTTGTATGCTCGTCGATAAGCCCGCTCTCCAGGCCGGCCAGGGCCGTGATGATCTTGAAGGTGGAGCCGGGAGGATATTGCCCTTTCAGCGCCTTGTTCTCCAGCGGATGACGCTTGTCCTCCAGATAGGCCTTCCAGGTATCGGGCGGCATCCGGCCGGTGAACAGTGCCGGGTCGAACGAGGGGCTGCTGGCAAAGGCCAGGATCTCGCCGGTGTTGACATCCACCACCACCGCTGCCCCGGCCTGGTCGCCAAAGGCCTTTTCGGCTGCCTGCTGCAGGACCAGGTCGATGGTCAGCACCAGGCTGTTGCCCACGGCAGGCTTGGTCTCGCTGAGGGTGCGCAGATAGCGGCCACGGGCATCCACCTCTATCTGGCGGCCGCCGTCCGTACCATGCAGCATCTCCTCCCAGCTCCGCTCCAGCCCGCTCTTCCCCACATAGTCGCCGGGATTGTAGCTGCGGAAATGATTGGCCTCCAGCTCCTGCTCGTTGATCTCGCCCAGGTAACCGAGCAGATGCGCGGCAAGGGTCCCGTTGGGGTACTGCCTGACCGGTTTCATCTCGATGTCGACGCCCGGCATCCAGAGCTGGTTTTCCTGCAGGAACTCCACCTGGTCTCTACTGATCCCGGCAGCCACGATGATGGGGTAGTACTTGGCTCGCCCCTTCCCTTTTTCCCAGCGTTCCTGGAGTCCGGCCGGGTCGAGCCCCAGGTAGCGCGCCAGTGAGGCGAACAGCGCATCCTTCTCCTTCACCTCCTGGGGGATCACCGCCACACTGAACGAAGGGGTATTGCTGACCAGGACCTTGCCATTGCGGTCCAGGATGGTGCCGCGCGATGCAGCCACGGGAACAAAGCGAAGCCGGTTGCTTTCCGATTGCACCCGGAGAGTGTCCCCCTGGAGAATCTGCAGATACCAGAGCCGGGTAATGAGGATGAAGAAAATGACGCCGGCGAAGATGGCACCCCAGATGACCCGTCGCCCCTTTTCACGGGTGTCGCGGACATAACGCTGCTGGTTCACGCTACCTCCTCCGTTCGGGCGGCATCGACGATGCCGAACACCACGGAAGCGACCAGGGCATTGACCGCGCCCTGGGGGATGAGGGAGACCAGCAGGGAGGCGTAAATCCCCTCCGCTGCCGAAAAGAGCGCCAGAAGCACCAGATGCGCGAGACCACACGCAATGGTGGCGATAAAGACGGCCAGGGTCATGAGGTAGCGGTTGTCGGCATAGAGACGATGCGCGATGTTCTGCAGAACCAGAAAGGTCATCAGGAAGGAAAAGCCGTTAAGGCCGAGGTAGAGGCCGCTGCAGCTGTCCTGCACCAGGCCGAGCAGATAGGCGAGCAGCGCGCCCCTGACCGGCGTCGCCCGCAGTCCCAGCCAGACCACGACGATGAGCAGCAGGTTGGGCTTGAAAGGATCGACGATATAGGCAGGGAAGAGCGTCACCTGGAGAATCAACGCGGAAAGAATCGCTATGCCGGGCTTGAGCAGTTTACTCATTCCGTTGCTTCAACAGGACCAGCACTTCTTCGATGCGAGAAATGGAAACCATCGGTCTGACTTCGATGGTCTGGAAAATGCCGTATTCACCTTTTTTTACCATGGTTATCTCGCCAAGGGGGAGCCCTTTGGGAAAGACCCCGCCGATCCCGGAGGTCACCAGCTGATCACCTACCTTGACATCGTCCTCCCGGATGGCGAACTCCAGGGAAAGCCGCCTGCTGCCGGTCCCGCGCAGCACGCCACGGGCGCGCGACCGCTGGACCACCGCGGCAATGGCGCTGGCGTGGTCGGTCAGCAGAAGCACACGGGAACTGTTGGCAGCCACCTTGACCACCTGCCCCACCACCCCTGCCGAGGTAACAACCGGCATCCCCTCCTGCAGCCCGTCTTTACCCCCCCGGTCGATGACCAGAGTCTTAAACCAGGGAGCACCGTCTTCACCGATGACCGACGCTGCCAGCGACGGGACCGGCATCTGCTCTTTCAGCTCCAGGAGCTTTTTGAGACGCTCATTGGCGAGCAGTGCCTCCTGCTCCCCCACGAGACGGCTGTTCAGGGTGCGGAGGTGCTCCAAGAGTTCCCGGTTCTGGCGGCGGACATCCACGAGGGCGATATAGTCGTTCCAGACGGTTTCGGCCCCGCCGCTCACCACGGCGCCCACGCTGAAGAGCGGCGACAGAACCGTCAGAACCCCGCGTTCGAAGAAGTTGGCACTCTCCCGGTGCTTCAGGTTGCTGCCGTAGATGAGAAAGGCAACCAGCACAACCGCACCGGTGACAAAGGGCACACGATATTTTTTGATCAGATCCCACATAGATGCAACCGGCCATGGTTAGCAGATTGTTGAAAAACCTGAGTTGTTCAAAAACCTGTAAGAGGTTTCGTTCACTGCGGCAAACGGCAAAGGGGAGACATGAGCCCCCCCTCCGCATCCCGCATATTCCTTGCCGAGCAGCCCGACCATCCCTTCAGTGCAGGGGAACAGGTACCCCTGGGAACCGCTAGTCCAGCAGATAAGCCGACCCCCGTGCTTCTTCATGCCTGATCTCGTCAACGGGCGAGTGCTTGCCGTGACCAGCATACAGGCGGTTCGGTCCGTTGAAGACAATGCCGTTTTCGTTGCCGATGTTCCTGTAGGCATGCACCACACCGGGGGGGACGATAACCATGAAGGGGCTGTCCGCGCCGGCATAGATAACCTGCCTGGTGCCGAAGGTGGGAGAGTCCGCACGGGCGTCCCAGAGATAGATCTTGAAATTGGACGGGCCGATGAAGCAGAAATAGTCGGTCTGGTCCGCATGTTCATGGGGACCGCGTGCCACGCCGGGCTGGGTCATGGAGATGTAGGCCATGACCGGCATCACCTCTGCCGCAACCTCGTCGGAGCGATAAAGCTCTGCCAGCCACCCCCGCTCGTCCAGGAACTTGGAGAGCGGCCGCGCCGTCACGTCGTGGATCTTCCCCTTCACGTACACCGGCTGCTCAGACATGCCCTGCCTCCCCGCCGCACAGTTCGATTTCGTTGTAGACCCGCACCAGGTACTCGCGATACCCCGAATTGGGGGTATTGGCGATGGCCGCAGCCATCCCCTTGCAGTCGATGAAACCCATGCGCAGGGCTATCTCTTCGAGGCAGGCGATCTTCAGCCCCTGCCGGGCCTCGAGGGTGCCGATGAAGTGGCTCGCCTCCAGGAGGCTCTGGTGGGTGCCGGTATCGAGCCAGGCAATCCCCCGTCCCAGCTTCTCCACGCTCAGCTCGCCGCGCCGCAGGTATTCCAGGTTGAGGTCGGTAATCTCCAGTTCGCCGCGGGGCGAAGGGGTGAGCCCCTTGGCAAGGGCGGTCACATTGCCGTCGTACAGATAGAGCCCCGGGACGGCATAGTTGGTCTTGGGATGCGCCGGCTTCTCCTCGATGCCCATAACCCGGCCCGTGGCATCGAACTCCACCACCCCGTAACGCTCCGGATCATTGACATAGTAGCCGAAGATCCGCGCGCCCCGGTCAAACTCGGCCACGGCTCGGTCCAGGCCCATCTTGCCATAGAAGATATTATCCCCGAGGATCAGGCAGACTGGTTCGCCGGCGATGAATTCCTCCCCGACCAGAAAGGCCTGGGCAATCCCCTTGGGCTCGGGCTGCACCACATAGGTGAGCTGTACTCCCCACCGGCTGCCATCCCCCAGAAGATTCTGGAAACGCGGGGTATCGTGCGGCGTGGAGATGATGAGGATATCCCTGATCCCCGCCATCATGAGGGTGGCCAGGGGATAGTAGATCATCGGCTTGTCGTAGACCGGCTGGAGCTGCTTGCTGGCAACGAGGGTGAGCGGATAGAGCCTGCTGCCGGCCCCTCCGGCAAGGACTATCCCTTTGGTGATGGGCATTGGTGTCTCCCTGATGCTGGTGAAACCGTAATTATTTACCACAGGGGAAAAACAGCGTCAAATGATTAATCCGACGCGTCTTCACCCCCAAACCAGCTTCAATCCTGCGCGGTTATACCACGGGCAGCGCTCAGGATATCATTGTATATGGCGACTCCCGGAGGAAGCGCTTCCTGCTCCCGGGCACCGTAGCCGGTCAGGACCAGCGCCGTCCTGCAGCCCGCCCGTTGCCCGGCTTCCACATCCACCAGCTTGTCGCCGATCATCCATGACAGGGAGAGGTCGATCTTCAGGTCGGCCGCCGCCTGATGCAGCATCCCCGGCAACGGCTTGCGGCAGGTACACTCCATGAGGTAGATGCCGTTGCCGGCAGTGGGATGATGGGGGCAGTAATAGTAGGCGTCGACCGCGGCGCCTGCCACGGCAAGTTCGGTGTCCATGTGCCGGTGCAACTCCTCAACCGCTGCCTCGTCGTAATAGCCCCGCCCAATGCCGGACTGGTTGGTAACAACCACCACCAGGAAACCCGCTTCCCGAAAGAGCCGGATCGCCTCGGGGGCGCCGGAGACGAAATGGAAATCCTCCGGACGGTGCAAATATTCGCGCTCCACGTTGATGGTACCGTCACGGTCGAGAAAGACCGCTCGCTTCCCTGTCGGCTCGGCTCCGGTCACGGGGCAAACAGCCCTTTTTCGACGAGATCGCAGATGATATGGATCATGGTGATGTGTCCTTCCTGGATGCGGGGGGTATCGTGGCTCGGCATGACCAGCGGCAAATCGACGATCCCGGCGATGCTCCCACCGTCGCGTCCCAAGAGGGCCACGGTCCTGCAACCAGCCGCGCGGGCAGCCTCCAGGGCAATCTGCACGTTGGGAGAGTTGCCGCTGGTGGAGATGCCGACCACCACGTCACCTGCCTGGGCCAGCGCCTCGACCTGTCGGGAAAAAATCCGGTCGAAACCGTAATCGTTGCCGATGGCGCTGAGAATCGAGGTGTCGGTGGTCAAGGCGATGGCAGGCAAGGCCCGGCGCTCCATCTTGAAGCGACCGACAATCTCGGCGGCAAAGTGCTGGGCATCCGCTGCCGACCCTCCGTTGCCCATGACCAACAGTTTTCCGCCCCCCTGCAGCACCGAAACCAGAAGCTCTGCAACTGCGGCAATCCGTGGAGCAAGCAGTTTCTCGACCTTTGCCATGACTTGGCAATGTTCCTTCAGTTGCTGCCGGATCTCCTCCTGCATGCAATCCTCCCTTTCAGGCATTCCGCCCGGAATCTCCGGGTCCGGCTGGTCAGACAGGCGGCAGCGCGCTCTCCAGCCGACGGCCATAGACATCTCTCTCCGTGGCGCTGACCATCTGCACGAACTCGGCAAAATCCATGGTTGCGGTAAAGCCGGGGCACGGCGTCCCCTTCTGTACATCAATAAGGGGCGGCGGCTCCGCAAACCTCTCCAGTACCTGCCGCACCGTCCGGGCCGGCATAAGACCGGGCAGCGCCACAATCTCGACGTGTCGGTGGCGCTGATGCAGCCCTTGGCGCAGCAGCTCGCGCGCTACCCGTGCATGCGCCAGTATCGTTATCCTGTGACCCTGCCGGGCCGCAGCGATGATCACAGGGAATGTCGCCATGAAGGCGGCGATGTCGCTCTCCTTGGGGAGATGGAGACAGAAGCGGCGTTCAGTACCCCACTGCTCGACAAATTGACTGCTGATCGACTTCTCATGCTCTGCACGTCGGGTCAACGAACCGAGCTGCACATCCTCAGAGCGATAGACCTGCCCCTCGGGCACGGCACAAGTCGTGAACCCGGCACGGTAAGCCCTGCGGGAGAACTCCTTGAGACACCACTCCCCGCCATCCAGCTCTTCGTTGAAACCGCCGATCTGTTCCAAGAGACTGCGTCGCATCATGAGGGCGGCAAAATCTGCGGCTTGCAACTCCATCCCGCGGGCAAGCGGGATTTCACCGTTGCCGCG
The DNA here is from genome assembly GCA_009684525.1 of Geobacter sp. NCBI lineage: Bacteria > Pseudomonadati > Thermodesulfobacteriota > Desulfuromonadia > Geobacterales > Geobacteraceae > Geobacter > Geobacter sp. The sequence continues at coordinate 170,727 of WKKR01000006.1, read as the reverse complement.
ACGGCGGGAGCCGGCATCGACAAACCGGGGCACCACAATACCGGCGGACGGTTCATCGCCGGCAAATGCCAGAAGCGGTTCGAGCCAGCTTTGGGTAACCCGCGAGTTATGGCGAACCACGGCAACCAATGGCGTTTCAGATCTCGACACCCCCCTGTTGACGGCCTTTACGAACCCTTCGTTGACTTTGGTCTTCAACAGGAGCACGCGCACATCGAGGGCTTCGGCAAACTCCTCCAGCATCCGCTCGGTCTCGCGGTCGCTGCAGTTGTCGACCAGGATCAGACGGCTGGATGGGGTGTATTCGACAAGGCTCACCAGACAGTCTCTGGTTTCCACCGGCCGGTTCCAGACCGGAACCACTATGTCTATCCGATTATCTTGCATGTATGGATACTGGAGATGCATCGAGCGACGCTAACCGCACAAGCATCGAACGGTGTGTGGCGGGAAGGTGCATCCACCGGCCGCGGCGGCCGAAAATGCGGGACAGCTCCCGCAGTCTCCGTCGTGGTCTCAGACCACGACCGGCGACACCTATGAAGAAATGGCAACGCTTCTCAGCAGATTCAGTTCGTCGAGGACCTTGCCCGAGCCGAGAACTACGCAGGAAAGGGGGTCTTCGGCGGTAACCACCGGCAGACCGGTCTCTTCGCGGAGCAGGAGATCGAGATTGCGCAACAGAGCACCGCCACCGGCAAGCACAATCCCCTTGTCGACGATGTCGGCGGCCAATTCGGGAGGGGTCCGTTCGAGGCAGATCTTGACCGCCTCGACAATGGCGTTGACCGGTTCGGAGAGGGCGTCGCGAATCTCAACGGAGTTGATGACCACGGTTTTGGGGATGCCGGAAACCAGATCGCGCCCCTTGACCTCCATGGTATGGACCTCGGGGTCGGGGTATGCCTCGCCGATCTCGATCTTGATCAGCTCGGCGGTCCGGTCGCCGATGAGGAGGTTGTATTTCCGCTTGATGTACTGGACGATCGCCTCATCCATCTTGTCGCCGCCGACCCGCACCGATTTGGTATAGACAATGCCGGCCAGGGAGATCACCGCCACTTCGGTGGTACCGCCGCCGATATCGACGATCATGTTGCCCGAGGCTTCGGTAATGGGGAGACCGGCACCGATGGCTGCCGCCATCGGCTCCTCGATGAGATAGACCTCGCGGGCGCCTGCCGACTCGGCAGACTCCTTGACGGCACGTTTCTCCACCTGGGTGATCCCGGACGGGACGCAGATGACGATCCGCGGCCGTACCAGGGTCTTGCGGTTATGGACCCGGTGGATGAAATAGCGGAGCATCTCTTCGGTGATGTCGAAGTCAGCGATGACGCCGTCCTTCATGGGGCGGATTGCAGTGATGCTGCCCGGGGTCCGGCCGAGCATCTTCTTGGCCTCCATCCCGACAGCCAGAACCTTCTGCTGGCCGTTGTTCAATTTCTGCACCGCCACCACCGACGGCTCGCGAATGACGATCCCTTTCCCCTTCAGATAAACCAGGGTATTTGCGGTGCCGAGGTCGATGGCCAGATCATTGGAAAAAATGCCAAACAGATAATCAAAAATCTTTAGCATTGTCAGTGTACTCCTTGGAACGACCTGCTGATTGCTGTCAATTGGAAAGGACGAAATGTAACAGAAACACCCCAGGCATGCAAGAATGAATTTGCCCGACCGGATGGAATGTGTATATTTGTACTTGACAGCGGCGGGAAGCAGGTGTTATACGAAAGATTCTTTACGACGAAACCCGATCAATTAACCATAGCATGGAGCGGAGGTGTAGGTTGGCTCATCACAAATCAGCACTCAAGAGAATCAAGCAGAACGAAAAACGTCGACTGCGCAACAAGCACAACAAGTCCACCCTGCGGACTTTTATCAAGCGCGTTCGTGAAGCTGTTGAAGGCAAGGACGCCACTGCTGCTCGCGAGGCCCTCGCCGCAGCCATTCCCGTCATCGACAAGGCTGCAACCAAAGGGGTGATTCACACCTCGAATGCCTCGCGCAGCGTGTCTCGCCTGACAAAGCTGGTCAACACACTCGGCCAGTAGTCTTCCTGTCGTCATATCCAATGAGAAGGGCGTGTCATGCACGCCCTTTTCTTATTTACCCTTTTCGCTGGCAGATCGCCAGCACCAGGTCCTCCAGTATGGCCGGCGGTCTGCCACCGCTCTTCATGGCGAGATCGGCGGCAAAGAACCGCTCGAAAAGCTGGCGGCACTCCACCGGCCTGAAGTTCCCGGCCTGCTTCACGACCCCCTTGAGGAAATAGGGATTGATCCCTGACTGGCGGCTGATCTCCTGCTCCGCCACCCGCTTATCCAACAGTACCCGCACCTGCCAGAGCTGCCGGAAGTGCCGGGTGATCATCGCCAGCACCATGAGCGGCGCCTCGCCGTCGCGCAGGATTGTCTTCAGCCGCCTGAGCGCCGTGGCCAGATCCTTCGTGCCCAGCGCATTGGCCAGCTCGAAGACGCTGTCCACCTTGGTATCAGACACCACCGCCTTGACATCATCGATGGTGATGGTCTCCCGCTGACCGGCAAAGAGGGCAACCTTCTCGATCTGCGTGGCCAGTTCCTGGAGGTTGTTCCCGGCAAGATAGATAAGTAGTTCGGCCGCAGCCGGGGCCAGTTTCTTGCCATGGCTCGTTGCCTCGCTCCGGAGAAACGGCGCCAGCTGGTTCTCGTAGGGGCGCTTGCACTCGACCAGCTTCCCCCGCTTCTTGAATTCGGTAAAGAACTTCTTGCGCTGATCGATCTTTTCTCCCTGGATGATCAGGCAGGTCGTGGGTGAGGGATCGAGCAGGTACGGGAACATGAGGTCCAGCGCTGCCTGGGAAAGTGACTGGCCCCGTTTCACCAGGACCACCCGCCAGTCGGCGAACATCGGCATGGTCTGGGCGGTATCGAGGATATCTTCCCCCTTGCACTCGGTCCCGTAGTAGACGCTCAGGTTGAAATCGCGGCTGGACGGGTCTACCAGCCGCTCAAGGAGCAGCCGGGTTGCGCGGTCGATCAGATACGGCTCATCCCCGTACAGGTAGTAGAGAGGACCGATCTCCCCCCTCGCTATGGCCGCTTCGAGTTCCTCGGGTTTCACACACGCTCCCTTTTTCCATTCACTGACAGGTTGTTGAAAACGAGGTTTCAGAGTAACAAAAAACTCAGGTTGTTCAAAAGCAGTCAGATCGTCGCACCCGCAGAAAGCCCTGCGGAGGCGTAGCAGCGCTACGCCGCACAAGGCGGCTTTCGAGGACGGCGGCGAGATGGCTGCTTTTAGCTGCGCTGAAACTTCGTTTTCAACAACCTGGCTAAAACGCCCCGGCACTGGCCCGCAGGATCTCCTCAGCCAGTTTCCGGCAGAGTTCGCGTTGCGCCGCCTCTTCGGCATTGAGCTGCAGGGCGAGGTCGCTGTTGGCGGGATATTCCTGGCGGGCGGAGACCGTCCCCTTCCAGAGGACCGTCCCGTTCTTCAGGTGCCGAAGGGTCGCCTCGGCTGTCATGGCTGCCTGGTACATCGCGGTCCGGTCCGCTGCCGAATAGGCGCTGGCCGTTGTGCCGTAGGTAAGGACGGTGCCGGAAAGCTCCAGGTCAGCCTGTTCGACCGGCACAACCCTCCCTCCGCCCCTGGCTGCAAAGAGCTCCACCAGCCGGGCCGTCAGACAGGCCTCCAGATTCGGCCGCAGGCTCTTGTTGGCAAAGACCGGGATGGCAATGGCAGTCCCTTCCCCGGCCCCGTGCAGGGCCTGGTGACCTGCCAGCCGGTAGCCGCAACCCGAGAGCACCATGAAGATTCCCGCCAGCGCGCACCATTTCCGTATCATTTCCCGCACGTTACCCCTCCGGAAACAACGACCCCGCCGGTCGGAAACCGCGGGGTCGTCACTTTCGTCATCCATGAACCGGATCAGCCGACAACGATGTTGAGCAGTTTCCCCGGCACATAGATGACCTTGCGGACCGACTTCCCTTCCAGATGGATCTGGATCTTCGGGTCGGCCAGGGCCATCTGCTGCACCGTCTCCTGCGTCGCATCCACCGGCACCGTCACCTTCCCCCGCAGCTTGCCGTTCACCTGGAGCACGACGAGCATCTCCTCGTCAACCGCTGCCTCCGGATCGAAGGAGGGCCAGCCGGCCTGCTCCAGTCCGCCGACATTCCCCAACGACTGCCAGAGCTCTTCGCTGAAATGGGGGACAAAGGGGGCCAACATCAGAACCAGCGCCTCCACGGCCTCTTTCAGCACCGGCAGGTTTGCCGGCTCGCTCTTCGGCTCGAAGGCGGACATGGCGTTCACCATCTCCATGATGGCGGCAATGGCAGTGTTGAAGTGGAAACGTTCCCCCACGTCGTCGGTGACCTTGCGGATGGTCTTGTGCGTCACCCGGCGAAGTTCCTTGGCCTCGTCCCTGAGGGTAGCGACATCGAGTGCTCCGGCCCGGGATACCAGGGGGCACAACTCGTAGACCAGCTTCCAGACCCGGTTAAGGAAGCGGAAGCTCCCCTCGACCCCATGGTCGCTCCAGTCGAGATCCTTCTCAGGCGGTGCCGCGAACAGGGAGAAGAGCCTGGCCGTATCGGCGCCGTACCGGGTGATGAGCGCGTCCGGATCGACCACGTTCCCCTTGGACTTGCTCATCTTGGAACCGTCCTTGATGACCATCCCCTGGGTGAGGAGATTGATGAACGGCTCGTCGATATTCACATAGCCGAGATCGCGCAGGACCTTGGTGAAGAAGCGGGCATAGAGGAGATGGAGAACCGCATGCTCGATGCCGCCGATATACTGGTCCACCGACATCCAGTACTCGGTCTCTCCCTTGTCCAGGGGGCCTTGGGTAAAGGTCGGGCAGCAGTAACGGAGGAAATACCAAGACGACTCCACGAAGGTATCCATGGTGTCCGTCTCCCGGCGCGCCGGCTTGCCGCAGAGCGGGCAGTCCACCTTGACGAACGACTCGACCCTGGCCAGCGGGTTCCCCCCCTCGCCGGTGAAGGCCACGTCTTTGGGGAGCACCACCGGCAGGTCCTTTTCCGGAACCGGCACCACGCCGCAGCTGTCGCAGTAGATGACCGGGATCGGGTTGCCCCAGTAGCGCTGGCGCGAGATCAGCCAGTCACGAAGGCGGAAATTGACCGTTTTCGTGCCGATCCCCTTTTCCTGCAGGTAGTCGGCGATCTTTTCCTTGGCCGCGGTGCTCTCCATGCCGTCGAACTGGGCGGAATTGACCATGATCCCGTCGGCGGTGTAGGCAGCGGTCATGGTCGCGGGATCGAGGGTCTCGCCGGCAGGCTGGATGACCACCTGCAGCGGCAGATCGTACTTGCGGGCAAACTCGAAATCGCGCTGGTCATGGGTCGGAACCGCCATGACGGCACCGGTGCCGTAGTCCAGGAGGACGAAGTTGGCCAGATAGACCGGCATCCGCCGCCCGGTAACCGGGTTGATGCAGTAGGAGCCGGTAAAGACCCCTTCCTTTTCCAGATCTTCGGCGGTTCGCCGCGCCTTGTCGGTCTTCTTCACCTTGTCGACAAAGGCCTCCACCCGGTCGCGGTTCGCCGCGGTGGTCAGTTCCAGCGCCAGCGGGTGCTCCGGGGCGAGCGACATGAAGGTGGCGCCATAAAGGGTATCCTGGCGGGTGGTGAATACCCGGATCGCTCCGTCGCGCCCTTCCAGCGGAAAGTCGATCTCGCAGCCGAAACTCTTGCCGATCCAGTTGCGCTGCATGGTCAGAACCCGCTCCGGCCAGCCGGGGAGCTTCTGGGTATGGTCGAGCAGTTCGTCGGCATAGTCGGTGATCCGGAAGAACCATTGGTCAAGCTCCTTCTGGGTCACCTCGCTGTCGCACCGCCAGCAGCAGTCATCCTCCACCTGCTCGTTGGCAAGGACGGTCTCGCATTTGGGGCACCAGTTGACCGCCGCGTTGCGCTTGTAGGCCAGCCCCTTTTCATACATCTGCAGAAAGAGCTTCTGCTCCCAGCGATAGTAATCCAGGTCGCAGGTGGCCAACTCCCGGTCCCAGTCGTAGGAGAGCCCCATCTTCTTCAACTGCTTCCGCATGTAGTCGATGTTCTGGTAGGTCCAGTCGGCAGGGTGGCTCTTGTTCTGGATCGCCGCGTTCTCGGCAGGCATGCCGAAGGCGTCCCACCCCATGGGGTGGAGGACGTTGAAGCCGTTCATCCGCTTGAAGCGGGCCACCACATCGCCGATGGAGTAGTTGCGGACGTGCCCCATGTGGATCCGCCCCGACGGATAGGGAAACATCTCCAGCAGGTAGTATTTCCTGCGGGTATCATCATGAACAACCTTGAAGCTCTTGCCGTTCTCCCAATGTGCCTGCCACTTCTCTTCCACCCGTTGCGGGATATATTTCTCCTCCACGTGCTCCTCCACTTTCAATGGGCCGCATTCGGGCATTGCCTGCCGAACGCGTCTCCCTGTTATAGTTGCACCTCATGTCAAGGCATCGCCAACGAGATGATCATTCGGGTGACCACCTGGTATCACCCGAGGTATCGGAAACAAAGTGACATTTGGTACAGTTGGGTTTTCCGGTAATGTTGTAGCCATGGCACGCGCCGCACGACTTGCCGTTGCCCATCTCCCTCATGGAATATGACCGCCGGTTGACCCCGGTTCCATAGATCTTGTAGTGACAGTCAACGCACTTGTACCCCTTTTCCTTGTGCACCTTGTGGCTGAAAAGGACGCTGGTGGTCTTCTTGTCGGGAAAGTCGTAGCGGATCGCCTTGGTAAACGGATGGCACTTGTCACAGTCTCCCTTGACCGAAAAGGCCGCTTTGCCGTCATGGCAGGCTCCGCAGGATTTCCCCCCCTCCATGTTCGGCATGGTATAGGGCTGGCGGCCCGGACCGGGGACAAATATTTTGTCATGGCAATAATCGCACCGGTAGAGGCTGATATGGGCAGTATGCTTGAACAGACCGCCCGACGCCGGATAGGGGATATCCTTCACCGGATGGCAGCGGGTACAGTTGGCCTTGGCCGTGAAAGCATCCTTGTCGTTGTGACAGACCCCGCAGGACTGCCCCCGCTCCATCTGGGCCATGCTGTAGCGCCGTGCGGCAACGCCGGTGGTAAAGACCTTGTTGTGGCAGTTCTCACACTTGTACAACGGAGTATGGACCTTGTGGCTGAAGGGGGTCGGGCCGGCGCCCCGTGTCTGGATGACCACTTCGGGGGCAGACCGGTGGCAGCGGTCACAGCTCCCGGTCACACTGAAGGCATCCTTGCCGCTCAAATGGCAACCGCCGCAGGAGAGCCCCTTCTCCATGTCCACCATGGTCCGGCTCACGTTGCCCGAGCCGTCCTTGAAGAGCTTGTTGTGGCAGGCAGTGCATGAGTAGAGCACATAATGATAGGAGTGACTGAAGCCGGCATCAAGGACGAAATCGATATCCCGCACCGGATGGCAGCGGCCGCAGCTCCCGGTGACATTGAAGGCGGCCTTGCCGTCATGGCAGGCACCGCACGACTTCCCCTCCTCCATCTGCTTCATGGTAAACCGCTTGGCCATGGTGCCGGTTCCGAACACCTTGAAATGGCAGTCGTCACAGCGGTACTTCTTCCCCATGTGAAAGGTATGGCTGAAGATGACCGTACCGCCGCCGGGAACCTTCCACTCAAGCTCCTTGGTCCCCTTGTGGCAGCGATCGCAACTGCCATAGGCTGAAAACGCCACATCTCCTTCATGGCAGGAACCGCAGGAGCGGCCGATCTTCTTTTCCATGTCGGCCATGGTATACGGCGTACGGCGGGGACCCGCGGTAAAGAGCCCGCTGTGGCAGTCGTTGCAGCGATAGATGGTCAGGTGAAAGGCATGGGGGAAAAAGGCATCGGCTGCCTTGTACCGGACATCCCCCACCTGCTTGTGACAACGGTTGCAGTCCCCCTTGACAGAGAAGGCGATCTGGGCATTGTGGCAGCCGCCGCACGAATTGCCCGTCTCCATCTCGCGCATGGTGTAGCGCTTGGCATTGGGACCGGCCACGAACAGCTTGCTGTGACAGTCATAGCAGCCGTACTGTTTTTTCAGATGATAGTCGTGGCTGAACGGATCGGCAGCGGCAAACGGGATATCCTTGACCGCGTGACAACGGGTGCATTCCCCTTTGACGGAAAAACCGGTCTTGCCGTCGTGGCAAGCACCGCAGGACTTCCCCTCCTCCATCTGCTTCATGGTCACATGGGGATTCCTCCCCGATTTGGCGTAGAACAGTTTGTTGTGACAGTCCGCGCAGGTATAGAGGCCGAGGTGGAACTTGTGGTCAAAGAGCAGGGTCCCGAAATCGGGGATGACAATAGGAACCTTGCCCACCACATGACAGCGGACACATTCGGCCAGTGCGAACGCCTTCACCTTGTTGTGGCATTTCCCGCACGACTTCCCCTGCTCCATGTCGGCCATGGTGGCGGTGGGATTCTTGGTTCCGATCTTGTACAGGGAGTTATGGCAGACCGTACAGTCGTTGGCAAGCTTTCCGACATGAACGTCGTGGTCGAAAATGACCGGGCCGGCATTCTCGGTAGGGAAGGTCACCTGCTTGTAGTCCTTGGCGAACAGCAGCAACGGAGCGGCCAGCAGGAACAAGGCCGGCAAGAAGAAGCGTTTCAAGGCTGACTCCTCGCAAAGGGGCGGTGGAAGAAGAAGGGGTGCGAGCGGGGCTCACGGAATATTGAGCAAGCCCCGTGTCACATCCAGAATCCGATTCGGCTGAATCGGTTTGGTGATATAGTCGTTGGCGCCGAGTGCCAGAGCCCGTTCCCGGTCTTCCTGCGCACCCTCGGTAGTGATGATGACAATGGGGATGTGGCTGTGATTTGCATCGCCGCGCACAATACTGACCAGCTTGAGTCCATCCATGACCGGCATGTTGATGTCGGTAAAGATCAGATCGAACTGCTCGGCCGACAGCTTTTTCAGACCGTCCACCCCGTCGTTCGCCTCTACAATCTTTATCCCGCGCAACCGCTTCAGGGCAAATGATATGAGCTGGCGCATGGTGGGCGAATCCTCAACAATCAGCACCTTGTATTCCTGCATGTCTGCCCCCTCAGGAAAACGTTTTATACCTCTATTTGGTTAGCAAATCAAGAAATCCCTGTATGGTGTTCAGCTTGCGCTCGGAATCCGAGTAGAGACGGGAGCTGAAAACTGCTGTTGCCGCATGGCCGGCAAGCAGGGTGAAGAGCTCGTAGTCGACGTCGGCGAAAGACTTTTTCTGCAGGAGCAGCTTGTAGATGACCAGGACACCGATCGTCTGTTCTTTGATCTTCAGCGGGATGCAGACCATGGGGTTGTCGAGGTCGATCTGGTAGTCGTTGAGATCGGGGACAAAAAAGTTTTCCCCGGTCCGGGCAACTTCACCGATGATCCCCCCTCCCAGCGTCACCTTCGGGACATCCGACCGCTCGACCCCCTCGGTGGCTACAGCCTCAAGGATTCCGGTCTTTTCATCCAGCAGCATGATGGCAAAGGTTTCGGCACCGATCAGGTTGATGATGATCTCGGTGATGATCTGCAATACTTCCCTGAAATCGAGGGTCGAGTGCAGCTGGTAGCTGGCAATGTACAGATTGGCCAGGTTGTTGTTTTCCGACTCTATCTCCACATAGCGGTTGGCGAAGTCCTTGTTTTCCTCCTCCACCTGCCTGATCCGCTCGAGGATCTCCTCCTTTTCCCTCTCAAGCGCGGCAATACGTTGCAAGAGCCGCTGGTTCTCGCTCGATTGCTGCGGAGTGGCCGCTGAAGGCCCTTGGGCATTCTCCAGCTCCAACACACGAAAACGAAGTCGCTCATTTTCCCGCATGAGGTCCTGGGTGAATTCAGCCCCTTTCTTGAAAACCTGCATAAACTCTTCGGCCCTGGTGAGAAAACCTTTGTCATCGTCCAATGGCATGATGTGCTCCTGTCAGCAGGTAATATGTTCAGGCAGTTCCCATCAGTATTCCGCACTGCATGGCAATCTCCCGCCCCATCCGTTCAATGGGGGCGACTCGTGCAACCACTCCGGTGGCAATCGCCTCCCGCGGCATACCAAACACCACGGCGGATTCCTCCGCCTCCGCCAGTACCTCTCCCCCGGCATCCTTCACCATCACAACACCGCGGCTACCGTCGTTTCCCATGCCGGTGAGGACAACGGCCAGGAGCCTGGCTCCATACAGCGGGGCCAGTGATGAGAACATGACATCTACCGACGGAATGAACTTGTCTTGTGGTGATGGCGCACAGATCCTGACCACGGTGCAGTCGTGAAGCTTCTGAAAGGTCATGTTCTTCCCGCCGGGAGCGATCAGCACCCGGTTGGGGAGCACCTCGTCGCCATCCTCGGCCTCTTTGACCTCAAACGGAAAGATGCGGTTCAGGCGGTCGGCAAAGGCCAGGGTAAACCCGGCAGGCATATGCTGGGAGATGACCACGGCAAAGGGTAACTGAGCCGGGAAGGCATTGAGCAGGGTCTGGAGAGCAGGCGGCCCTCCTGTGGAAGCGCCGATGGCCAGCACATCGAAACGGGATTTGGTGATCACCGTCGGCGGGACAACGGCAGTCACGGCTTCCCGTGCGGCTTTCGCCTCTACAGCCTGTATTTCCCGGCGCCTGAGACCCGCCAGGTTGAGCTGGAAGACGTTGCGCACCTTTTCGTGGAGATCCTCCTTGATGCGGAAGATCTCCTCGGAAATGGTCGTGGTCGGCTTGGCGATAAAGTCCACCGCTCCCAGTTCCAGGGCCTTGAACACCCGTTCATCCTGGCTTTTGGCGCTGATGACAATGGTCGGCGTAGGACACGAACTCATCAGGATGCGCAGCAGGGTAAAACCATCCATCCTCGGCATCTCCAGATCGAGGGTTATCAGGTCGGGTTTCAGCTCCATGATCCGCTTAAGCCCCTCCTCGCCGTTAGTGGCATACCCAACCACTTCCACAATCGGCAGGTCCTGGAGCATCTTGGTAATGGTACGTCTGTTGTACGCCGAATCATCGATGACCACGACTCTGATCTGCTTCACAGAGCCCCTCCCTCGACCGGCCATGGTTTCTGGTAAACCATGTCATTCTTGAGGTGCCGCAGGGTGAAGAGCGTGGTCACGTTCATTAGCGATTCCGAATGGCCCAAAAGGAGGAATCGCCCCGGATACAAGGCCTGGTAAAAGGTTTCGATCACCTTTTTCTTGGCGGGCTGGTCGAAATAGATGATGACGTTCCGGCAGAAGATGATGTCCATCCGGCCGAGGAGGGCAAGCCGGTTGTGATCGAACAGGTTCAACTGGCTGATGGTGACCAGTTCCCGGACCTTGTCCGAAATCTTGAAGTTGCCGTCATGCTCATGAAAATACCGATCCAGATAGTAGTTTTCCGTGGCGCGGAACGAGCTCTTGCTGTAGACCCCTTTGCGGGCGTGTTGCAGCACTCGTTGGCTGATGTCGGTACCGATGACCTCCAGCCGCCACCCGTCGAGCCGACGCATCTCCAGAAGGAGCATGGCTATCGTGTACGGTTCCTCGCCCGTTGAACAACCCGCACTCCAGATCCGCAGGGTGCGATCCCCGCGCTTCCCCTTTTCCTCCATGATCTCGGGAATGATCTCGTCGGTGAACGCCTTGAGTTGAAAGGCTTCGCGAAAAAAGTACGTCTCATTGGTGGTCAGGACATCCATCAGGTCCGAAAGTTCCTGATCCTTCCTGAGATCGTACTTGAGCAGATGGTAATAGTCTTTGTAACTGACCAGGTTGTGAAAGGCCAGGCGGCGTGAGAGCCGTTTCTCCAACAGGTACTTGGCCTCACTAGCGAAATACATCCCGCAGTGATTGTAGACCAGGTCCCTTAAGAGACGGAATTCTTCTTCCGACATCAGGTATTCGGGGTCATTGCCAAAAATCATGCAAAACCGTCCACGATATCCATGATCTGCCGCCTGACCAGATCGTCGGGCTCACATTTCAGGGCCTCCTGCAGGGCAGGAAGGGCTTGAACCCCCCGGTGTTCGGCAAGGGCCTTGATAAAGAGACTGCGGATGTCCCAATGTTCGTGAAAGAGCAGTCGATCACGGAATTCGTCAAGCCAGCTGTCGTTGGTATGCGAGAGTATTTCAACGGCCGCCTTGACCACCTCCTTATCGGGATGGGCAAGGGCATTGCGGGCCAGTTGATGAGCCCGTTCACCATTGATGTCCAGGAGCGTCCGCAAAGCCGAGATCAGCACCAGTCCATCGGTCTCTTCGATGAGCCCCACGATTGCGGATTCGGCAGCAGCAACCCGCAATGCACCCAGGCTCCTGAGGGCGGCACATTTCACCCATGAATTCTGGTCCTTTAAGGCAACGAGCAACGCCTGCTCGGCACTTTCTCCCCCCAGGGCCCCCAAAGCACCTGCTGCAGCCATCCGGACATCGGGTTCTTCATCCACGAGGGCAAGGACCAGATGGTTGACGCTCACCGGGGATTTCAACTCCGCCAAGGCGAATACGGCGGCCTTGCGAACATTGGCGTCTTCGTCCTTTATCAGGCGGGCAAGACGGTCACCGTCCTGGAGTGCGGCAAAAACCGTGGCTGAGCTACGACGCTTTTCTGGTTGTTCGGCAGCGGCGAGCCGTCCTGCGATGGCAGCTACGGACTCCCTGTCAACCGGGGCCAGAGCAGCCAGAGAATCCACGGCTCCATGACGCACGTCGATTTCCTCGTCATTTAAGAGTGCGGCGAGATCGTCGATCAGGCATGGTTCGAAAATCTTGCCGGCGGCAACCGCGGCGACACGACGAAGCACATGGCTCGGGTCGCGCATCGCGCCTCGCAGGGTCCCGACGCTCTCGCGGATACCGAGCTCGCCGCAGACATAGGCCATGTAGCAGCGATGCTCCTCGTTGGCCGTCTGGTAAGAGGCAAGCAGGGCCTCCACCCCCGGCGTGCCGAGCTCGCGGAATGCCTGGAGGCATGAGCGTCGCAGATGGTCATTGCGGCATCCCTCCAGCAGAACCGGTACCGCCCGTGGATCACCCATGAGACCGAGGATCTTGACCATCGGCTCCGTCAGAAAACGTTCCGTATCGCTCAGGGACAAGATGAACTCTGCGGCAAAGGGGGTCCCCCCCATCTCGCGCAGGTAAGGGTCGACCCGGTCGGCAGCGACCCCAGCAGGGAGGTCCTCCCGAATCCGGATGATCGCATTGGCGGCAGCAGCCCTGACATGACGTGCCTTTTCGCGAAGCCCTTCCATCAAAAGCGGAATCGCTTCCACATCCCCCACAATACCGATGCAATCGATCACCGGCTTTTTCAGCAGCACTTCGTCTGCCAGCGGTGTTATCGTTGCCAGCGGCACCGGCCTGCCGATGCAGCCCAGCGCCTCCAGGACCGTATAGCACAGGGGGATATCGCTACTGTCGAGCACTTTGACCAGTTCCTCGACAGCCCGCTCGTCGCCGATCTTGCCGAGATTTTCCGCAGCAGCCGTTGCCACGTTGGAATCCGGATCACGCAACGCCGGGATCAGCAGCGGAACTGCATCAGGTGAACCAATATTCCCCAGGATGTCGATGATGAATTTACGGACATCAGGGTCATTGTCGCTGAGATGGCGGCAGAGGACCGGCAACGTCTGGACCCCAAGCTTTTCCAGCGCCTCGCTGGCAGAATTGCGCTGACCGGCATTGTCGCTGGCCCGAAGCAGCCCTACCAGATCTTCAATGATCTGCTCTGTAAAAGACCAGGAAAAGAGCACATTCAGGGCCTCTTTCCGAATTCGCCAGCTCTCGTCCCCCAAAGCCTCGTAGACGAACTCCTTGACCTCGGCAAAGGTGTATCCGGACAGGGTTGTCACCGTCATCCTGCGGATTTCCTCGTCAGAAGACCTCAGTCGTTCCCTCAACGTCTGCACTATGCTACTCCTCCCGCAGGACGTATCCCCTGAAAATCTACAGGTTCATTTCCTGTCGTTTGTTAGCTATGAGCTGATCGAATGCCTCGTCCAGATAGGCCCTGGAGACGGCTATCTCTGTCCCGACCCGACGGGCGTACAGCGCCCTGCCTTCGTTTATGTCATCCTTCAGCAGTTCGTAGAAGGTGCCATTCCTGATTCCCTCCTCAACCTTGGCCTGGTTGTACAGGAGGATGTCCGATACGATGATGCGAGCCAGGCGACGTGCCTTGACCTGATCCTCCGAATGTTCGGCAGTGCCCCCCCCTCTCTCCATCGTGGGAGGATTGGTAGTGCCCCGCTCTTCATCCCACTGCATCGAACGACGAGCCGACTCCTGCTCGGCGTCAACGGAAAGCTGCTCCGCATCGGCTTCCCGGTCGGATGCCGACACGGGCTGTGGAGCCGGAAGCCCCTTGCCGGCCGCAGGTTCGACCCCAATCAGCCGGTAGATCATCGTTGCCAGTGCATCAGGGATATGATGTTTTTCGATATATGCATCAGCCCCGTACAGAGACTCCGGTGTCCTTTTGTACTTGGTCTTGTCATAAATGGAAGCCACCAGGATCAGTTTGACCCCATCGAGAGATGGATTCTTTCGTACCTCTTCACAGATGTCGAACCCGTACATGGAGGGAAGCGCCACATCCAAAAGGACGACTGCCGGCCGTTCCGCCTCAATGGCTGACAGGGTATCCCTGCCGTCATGATAGGTCGAAACGTCGAAAGGCTCATTGGCAAGAACCTTACAGACTGCCGAGCAGAATGCAGCACTTTCGTTGGCAACGATAACCTTGACTCTGGTGCCGCCAGCCAAAAGAGGCTGGACTGCCGGCTCGGCAGACTGCTTGGGCCTCTTCATAACCCTGAAGATGGTCCGGCATTTACTGCAGCGCAGTTTGACGCCGCCTTCGGCAATCCTGTTCTCATCGAAACTATAGTGAGCCTTGCAACCGGGGCAGGCTATCTGCATAGCGGACACTCCATCCATTCACGACAACGGCCTGAAATCGACCCCCCACAAACGGGCATCAGCGGATCAGGACTCCACCAGCCGTTCCCGAACCGTTCCCAGCTCATGGGCCTCCTGTGACGAAAGCAGACTGTCTATATTCAACAGCATGATGAGATCCTGCTTCACCAGGCAGACCCCTATCAGGTATTCGGCATCGATACCCTCTCCCAGATGGGGCGGCGGCTTGATATCTTTCACCGGCACGGTTACGACCTCGGTGACCTCATCAACCACCAGGGCAAGAACCTGGCCTGCCAGTGAGACGATAAGCAGCCGGGTAGACGAGGTGTCCTCCACATCCGGCAGGTCGAACCGTCTGCGCAGATCGACCACGGGGATGACCGTGCCGCGCAGATTGATGATTCCCTCCATGAATGCGGGAAACTTGGGAAGCGACGTCAGCTTGAGCGGACGGATGATCTCCTTGATCCGCATGATATCTATGGCGTAGAGGTCTTCCCCCAACCGAAAACAGGCAACCTGTATCTCCTGGATATCCCGGTGCATAATAACCCCTAGGCAGGTGATTCGAAGCCCGGGCGCAGGAGCCGCTCGATGCTTTCGATCAGGAATGCCGACTTGAATGGTTTGGTAATATAGGCATCCGCTCCGGCCTGCATGCCCCTTTCCATATCCTGCTTGTTCTTCTTGGCAGTCAGCATGATCACCCTGATGGCACTGGTTGACGGATCCTCTTTTATCCTGCGACAGACCTCGAATCCATCGATCCCCGGCAGCATGATGTCGAGGATGACCAGGTCGGGTCGGCTCCGGGCAACCTCTTCCAACGCCGCAGGACCGTCCATCACCCCCGTCACCTTGTAACCCTTGGAAGTGAGGAGAATGCTCTCCAGCTTGAGGAGACTCTCTTCATCTTCTACGATCAATATTTTGTTGCGTTTCATGGCGTTCCTTTTGCCAAAATCAGCAGAGTGAGATATCGAGGATATTTGCCAGGTTCAACAGGATCAGCATGCGACTGTCGTGTCGTCCGATCCCCTGGACAAAATCGCGGTCTATGCCGTCCAGAACCAGTGGCGGCTGTTCAATGGCCGAATTGGGCACGCGCACCACCTGGAGCACCTCATCCACTGCCAGGCCAAACAGCTCTTCACCCTTGCTCACCACGATAATGCGTTCTTTGCCCGGTTCTCCGGCCGGGGCCAGCTGCAATCGCGTCCCCATGGCGAATACCGGGATAATGATCCCCCGCAGCGAGAGGACACCCGAGATGAATGCCGGGACCCGCGGCACCTCGGTTACCTCGCGCGGTTTGATGATCTCCTTGATCTCCATGATACTGATGGCGTACTGCTCAGAAGCCACCCTGAAACAGAGGAATTCATGATAATCCACCTGTTCGGTTTCAGTCCCGTCAGGGGATGCCAGCGGTATCTCCTCGTCGAATCCGGCCGCGACTCTCCCTGCCAGCAGCAGGGCGATCGGGTCGAACGAGCCATTGCGTTGGTGCTCGGCGATCGCATCTGCTCCGATGACCTCAACCATGGGGGGCAGATCCGTATCCGATACCCCGGGTACGGCCGGAGCAACAAACGACACGGCATTCGAGGCTGGCAGACCGGGAGCGACAATAACCGGGACATCGGGAGGAGGCTGAGGGGGAGCTGCGGTCTCTAGAACCTCTTCCCTTGCAACAGGCGGTTCCACAAACTCATCCGCTGGCACAGGCTGGGCCGGCACGACAGTATCATCCAGAAACTCCAGATCGGAACTGCTCTGCACAGGCCGTTCTGTTTCGGGCGTTGCCTCCACAATAGTCCCGCGATCCCTGTTTGCCTTTTTGCGTATCTCAGCCAGATTCATAGGGAAACATCCACTCCTTGGCTCAAAGTGCCAGTTCCGCCGTCAGGGCTTCGACGATCTCCGCATCGATCATGGCAGCCTCCCGGTCAAACCCTTCCAGCAGGGCATTGGTGGCGATCAGATTGATCATCCGCGGCACGCCGCCCGACAGTGCAAAGATCCTCTGTACCGCATCCGGGGCAAAGAGTCCGGGGCTGCCGCCGGCGGTCTCCATGCGAAAATCGAGGTACTCCTGGGTTTCTTCCAGAGTCAGCGGCTGCAAGCTGTAGTTGATGGCGATCCGTTGCCGCAGCGGCTCGTACTGCGGCGCAGACAGGATGGACCTTATCTCCGGCTGCCCCATCAGGATCACGCTCAAGAGGTTGCGGTCATCAAGCTGGAAGTTGGTCAGCAGGCGGATCTCGTCGTAGACCTCTCGGTCGGGGATCAACTGCGCCTCGTCGATGACGAGGACCGGGCAAATCCCTTCGCAATGGAGCCGGTAGAGTGCGTCGGTGATCTCTTGCAGCAGATCGTCCTTGCTGGTCGCAGGGATATCCGAGAAGAGGCTCCGCGCCACGTAGCGGAGGAATTCGATGGCGGTAAGCCGCGGATTCAGGACAAAGCAGAAGCGGTAACCCTCTCCCATGGTATCCATGAGCGCCCGCGAGATGGTGGTCTTGCCGCACCCTATGCCGCCGGTGAGCAGGGCCATCTCCCGCTCCTCCAGCACGTATTTGAGCCGCGCCAGCGCCTCCCGGTGCCCGCGACTCAAGTAGAGATAGTGCGGGTCGGGGGTCTTGCTGAACGGCTTGTCGCTGAAACCGTAGAAGTCCTTATACATGTGCGATCACCATCACACGCTCCCCCGGGTAGCCTCGGATATGATCCCACCCACGTCCAGGACCAGGATTGTCCGCTGGTCCCCAAGATCCGCGGCACCGGAGATCCCCTTGAACCCCTTGAACGTTTCTCCGATCGATTTGATCACGATATCCTGCTGCCCCAAGAGATCGTCAACCACGATGCCGAGCCTCTTTTCGGCAACGCCGACCACGACCACATAAAAGCTTTCGGGTAAGACATCTCCCCCTTCGATCTCGAAAAAGCGGCCAAGCCGCACCAGTGGCAGCGTCATGTCACGGAGCTGGATGACCTCCTTCCGCTCGATGGTACGGATGTCGGAGCGCTCAACCAGAATGGTCTCCAGGACCGATGTGATCGGCATGGCATAGGTCCGCCCGACAATGTTGATGATCAGCGCCTTGATGATGGCAAGGGTAATGGGCAGGGTAATGATGACCTTGCTCCCCTGTCCCGGTCTGGTTTCGATATCCACCATGCCCGAAACCGCGGCGATATTGTTTCTGACCACATCCATGCCGACACCCCGGCCCGATATGTCAGTCACCGTATCACTGGTGGAAAAGCCGGGAAGGAAGATCAGCTCCAGGGCATCCCGTTCGGAAAGCGGATCGTTCTCCTGTATCAGCCCCTTTTCCAGCGCCTTTTTCTTCACTCTGGCAATATCGATGCCCCGGCCGTCGTCTTCGACCTCGATGACGACATGGTTCCCCTTCTGAAATGACGAAAGCCTGATAACCCCCTTTTCTTCCTTGCCCAGTCGGATCCGTTCCTCGGGGGTCTCGATGCCGTGATCAATGGAGTTGCGGATGATATGCATCATCGGATCGGATATATCCTCGATGATCAGCTTGTCCAGTTCGGTGTCGGCTCCGAACACCCGCAGATCGACCTTTTTCCCCTGCTCCCTGGAGACCTTGCGCACGATGCGGGACATCTTTTCGTAGAGCTGCCCCACCGGGATCATGCGGATCTCCATGACCCCCTTCTGCAGCTCGTTGAGCTTACGCTGCAACACCTTGGCAGCCTTGCCCAACTCGATTGCAAGGGTGGAGAAACCGCTGCTGCGCACCTTCCCGACCAGTTCATTGATGGTGGAGTGGGACAGGACCAGCTCACCGACGATGTTCATAAGATCGTCCAGCTTGACGATGTCCACGCGGACCATCCGGCTCATGCTCTTGGCGGTCATTGCCGCATCCGCTGCCGGTTGCGCCGGGGATGCAGCCTCGGAATGATCATGAGCGGAAACGGAGGACGATGCGGTGAGCGGCTCCAGTGCCTGAGCAGGCTGGGAAGGGGATGTCGGTTTGCTCTGTGCGCCCAGTTGCCGTACGGAAATGCCAGGCCTTCCGGCGAGACCGCTTACCCCGTCCTCACCCTTGGTGGACCCGAAAAGGATCTCGAAATCTATGCCCGCCTCGCTGCCGCTTCCAACCGTGGGGAGCGTGCTGATCACCTCTCCCCCCTGCTTGAGCAGGTCAGTCAGCTCTCCCAGCTCCTGGTCAAAGGTGGTCAGGCTGAAGGAGGCGATAATGGAATAGATCAGCCTTCCCTTCTTGACGTTCTCCAGCAGTCGATGCTCCTCGTATTCGGTGAGGGCATTCAATACCGCATCTGTCAAACCGAGCGTGGCCAGGGGGGAAACCTCCTGGCTTTTCTGGGTAGCACTGGCACAGGCATTGATGCGGCTGACCATCAGGGGGATGCCGCTTGCATCCAGATGACCCTCTCCGGCGCCGCGCACCAATGCGCCCAACAGGTCCATGGCGTCGAAGAGGACGCTCATCATGACGGGGGTAATCTCCACCCTCCCCAGCCGGAGGGAATCCAGCAGGTTCTCCATGTTGTGCGCCAGATCGCCGATCTCGGAAAATCCGAAGATGCCTGCCAGCCCTTTGAGCGAGTGGGCACCGCGAAAAATGGCATTGATGAGGTCGGGATTGCAGTCACCCGTCTCGGCGCAGTCGCCCATGCTCACCAGGTCATTGTTGAGCTGGTCGATGATCTCTTCCGCCTCAGCCAGAAAGTCTCTGACCGCTTTGCCTATGCTGTCGTTTGATCCAGTCATGGTATCCTGCCCTGCCTCCTGGTGAGGAATCAGCCCAAATACTTGAGGAGCAGTTTCTGCAGATCAGCCGGGTCGAACGGCTTGATCAGGTATTCGTTTGCTCCCAGAGCCAAACCTTTGGCAAGGTCTCGTTCGCTGCTCTCAGTGGAGATGATGAAGAGCGGTATCGACTTATAGATTGCGCTGTTCCTGACATAACGGATCAGTTCGAGGCCATTGATGTCCGGCATGTTGATATCGGTGATCACAAGATCGACCCTCTCACGGGGAAGCAGTCGCAACGCCTCGAAACCATTGGCAGCCTCGACGATCTCGAACCCCTCCAGCGCCTCGATGGTGGAGATCAGCAGGGAACGCATGGCAGAGGAATCTTCCACGATCAATATCTTTTTCACATACCCTCCGGAGACTTATCCTTCAATCTACGCTGCAGGAGCACCTTCTCCATGGTGATCCCTGCCTGTGAAAGAAAAATTTCCAACGAATCAGTGTCGCCGATCGGCCGATGTTCATCGCCGTTGTCGCCGTAGAGAAGCGCTACAACCTTTCCCTCGCTGATGACTGGCCCGAGAAATACCTCTGCAGGGTTCCCACCGAGCTGTTCCCGCAGGTAGCTGCTCCATTGAGAGTCATCCAGATGCAGTTTAACAGGAAGTTGCGAATCAACAACCCGACTGAATACGGATTCCTCTTCCCTCGGAATGCGCATGGCACGAACCAGAACATCTGCCGGTTGTTCACGATCCTCGATTCCGAACTGACCGAGCCCGGCAATCTCGTTCTCCTTGACGACAAAGATCACTGCCCGAGACATGAATTCCGAGGCAAAACGGAGCACCAGCAGGATGATCCCCCCACCCAGGGCCGGATCGTTGAGCTCTTCCAGCATGCCCCGGAGCAGGGAGATCCCGGTGCTCTGGACCTGGGGCACCGTTGGCACACCCTCCTCCCCCATTTCCATCCTGAGTTCGTCGCCAATGTTGACCGTATCGGCCAGACCCGGAGGCTCACCCTCTTCCGCCAGGGTCACCTTCCGTCCGAGCCGCTCGCAAAAGGCGCGACAGATGGTCGGGGAAACGATATCCGCCTTTGACGGCTTGCCCATGAGCCCATACCCCAGCTCACGGACGCGTCGCTCCGCATCACCGGTACCATGGTCGGCAAGGACAATGGTCGGGAGTTGGGGAAAATTGTCATGAAGCAGTTCCAGGAGTTCGAGCCCTCCCAACAGGCCCGAACCGTCCATCCTGGGCATGATGAGGTCGATCACCAGGGTCGGCTGCCAGCCGGCGCGGAACAGCGTATCGATGGCAATCAGGGCATCTTCTCCCTTGTCGCAGGAGATGACCTCACAGCCATTTTCGCTGAAGTACGCAGCCATTGCAGCGAGCGTCCCCTGGTCGTCGTCGACGATGACCATGTACCGTTTCGGCAGGACCGGCACGGTCAGGAAAGTTTCTTCTGCGACAGGTTCCAGCAGGAGATCAAAGGCAAAATCAACATTCTCCTCTGCCTCGTCAGGTTCCGGGCCTTCGCCCTCCCCGCCGGATTCCCGTTCATGCAGCTGCTCGTCAAGCCGGCGGGAGCCTTCCATTGCCAGGAACTGAGCATTGAGCCCCTGTGTCAGCTGGAACTGCAGTTGATCGGTCCGGATATCGTCGACGACATCCAGGTTCTCCTGCAGTTCGAAATCAAAGGTCCCCTCATGCAAGGCAAACAGGGAGTAGACTACCTGTTCGATCTGCTCGCGGACCAGTTCTTCGAGAACGGCAGCATCGACCATCCCCTGAGCAACGAGTATATCGCCCAGTCGTTGCCGATAGCCGCCATCCTCCTGCAGGCACCGGGCAGATTCCACCCCGGTCGGATCAATAATCTGCCGGGAGACGAGCAGTTCGTCGAGCAGCACCGGTCTGGCGGAAGAACTGGCCCTGACCACCTGCCCCTGCCGAAAAACGACATTCGCCACTTGGCCGGCACTGTGGATGGCCAAAACCCCCGACTTCCTGCTCAGGCTGACGATCTGCAGAATCTCGCCCAGCCCCAGATCTTCCAGATTGCCGACAAGGCTCATACCGCAACTCCCGTGGTTCGGCAATACTCGCGGCACGGCAACGGACTGCCCCCTGCTTCGTCCGGTCCCGTACCGAAGACCAGCCTAACGCTCACGTCCCCGGAACAAAAGCCGGATCGGCGTTCCCTCAAACCCGAACGCCTCGCGAAAGCGATTGGCAAGGTAACGCTCATAGGAAAAGTGAATCCCTTCGGGGCTGTTCGTAAAGATGACAAAGGTCGGCGGCTTGATGCTGACCTGGGTGGCGTAGTAGAATTTCACCCGCCTCCCCTGGGAAAGGGGCGCATGCTTCGTCTCGGTCGCTTCGGAGAAGACCCGGTTCAGCTCGGAGGTGGTGACCCGACGGGCGTACTGGGTCATGACCTTGTCCACTTCCGGGATGATCTTGGTCACCCGTTGCCCTGATCTGGCCGATACAAAGATAATCGGAGCAAACGGAAGATACTTGAATTCGGTCCGGATTCGTTCCACGAACTTTCCGGTCGTGGCGTTGTTCTTTTCCAGGGTATCCCACTTGTTCACCACGAAGATGCAGCCGCGCCCTGCCTCGTAGGCGTAACCGGCGATCTTGGAATCCTGCTCCGTCACCCCATCCTCGGCATTGAGCACGATCAGCACCACATCGGCCCGCTCGATGCTCCGCAGGGCATCGACCACGCTGTACTTTTCCAGTTTCTGGGTGGTCTTCCCCTTGCGCCTGATCCCTGCCGTGTCGATGAGCAGGTAGCGCTTGCGGTTGCAGGTAAAATAGGTGTCGACGGAATCGCGGGTGGTGCCGGGCGTGGGGTTTGCCACTACCCGCTCGAAGCCGAGCAGACGGTTGACCAGCGACGATTTCCCCACATTGGGCCGGCCGACCACGGCGATGCGAGGCACATCCTGATCCGTGCCGTCCTGCACCGAATGGGGCAGGATGGCAATCAGCTCATCCAGCATGTCGCCGACCCCTCGGTTATGCTCTGCCGAAATGGTATGCAAACGGTCCACGCCGAGGGCGTAGAAATCGGACGACAGCATCTCCAGCTTTTCGCCATCCACCTTGTTCACCAGGTAGAAAACCGGTTTTTCCACCCGACGCAGCATCTCCGCAACCTCGCGGTCGGCAGGGGTCAGCCCTTCGCGGCCATCCATGACAAAGAGGATCACATCGGCCTCTTCCATGGCGAGACGAGATTGCTCCCGCATCTGCTGCAGCATGCGGTCTGCGGTCTCCGGCTCGAATCCGCCGGTGTCCACGAGAATAAAGGGGACTTCGTAGCGATCGATACTGGCATAGTTCCGATCCCTGGTAACTCCGGGCATGTCGTCGACGATCGCCTTGCGGCTCCCGACCAGACGATTGAACAGGGTCGATTTCCCCACATTGGGGCGCCCTACGATGGCAACGATAGGTTTCATTGGTATCCAAGCTCCTTTAACATGTTGGGGTTCTCCGTCCAGTCTTTGCGCACCCGGACGAACAACTCCAGAAAAACCCTGGTGCCGAGCAGCTGCTCAATCTCCTGCCGGGCCTGGGTACCGATCCTTTTGAGCAGGGCACCTTTGCGGCCAATGACGATCCCCTTCTGGGTCTCGCGCTCAACGGTGATGACCGCCGAGATGCTGATCAGGCTCCCGTCGGGACGCTCCTTGAACTGCTCCACATTCACTGCCACCGCATAGGGGATCTCGTCTCCGGTAAGGCGGAAGACCTTTTCCCGGATGATCTCCGCCACCACGAAACGTTCAGGGGCGTCGGTCAGGATGTCGTCCGGGAAATAGGCCGGGCCCTCGGGCAGAAGCGGGAATATGAGCTCCACCAGGCGCTCGACTCCATCGCCGGTAGCTGCGGAGATCGGGATGATTTCGTGGAACGGGTGGAGTTTGCCATACTGGGCAAGCCGCTCCAGGAGCTGTTCACGGCTCACCAGATCGATCTTGTTGACCACCAGGATGACCGGCACGGCAACACGGGGAAGATATTCGGCAACCAGCTCGAACTGCGCGGCCGGATTGGCGCTGGCCTCGACCAGGAAGAGGATCGCATCGATCCCCTCCAGGGCGGCCCCGGCCTCATCGACCATGTAGCGGTTGAGCCGGGAACGTGCACGGTGGATACCCGGTGTGTCGATGAAAACGATCTGCCCGCCGGGCAGGTTATGGATCCCCTGGATCCGGTTGCGGGTGGTCTGCGGTTTATCGGAGGTTATCACCAGCTTTTCGCCGAGGATTCGATTCAACAGTGTCGATTTTCCCACATTGGGCCGGCCGATGATGGCAACAAAGCCGGAGCGGAACGGTTCAGCTGACATGGTCGTTCCTTTCACAGGTGTAATTGAGGTCTCGCAGCAGGTCTGCGCGCCACTCGCCCCTCTGGGAGGTCATGACGAGTTCGTGGGAAAACAGGCCGGCATCCGGCACGATCCGCTCGATGGTGATGCCATAGGCCACGGCGAGTCGGTCGAGGTTCATGCGCCGCTGACCTGCCACATCGGATACGCGCTTAGGCGCGCAGCTGACGGAGACGATTCCCCCGGTCTCCCTGCCGGCAACCATCTGGCAAAGAAGGGCAAACCAGAGTTCCCCTTCTACCAACTGGCGAAACGCCGGATGATAGGGTCCGGCCAGCACCGCATCCGGCTGTGCCAGGGAATCGCTTGCCTGCAGCCCCATGCGGATCACCGGGACCCCTGCCCGCCGGGCGGCAAGGAGCATGAAAGCACAGAGCCGCACCGCCCGGTCCAGGGAAAGGGGGCGATAGCTTCCTGACAGGAACAGCGCGGCAAGCGGGGTTCCTGCCAGCACGACCGTGGGATAGATGCGCAGGAACGACGGGTCGAGGCGAAGTGCAGCGGCAAAGGAATCCAGGTCCGACTGCCACGATGCACCCGGCAGCCCCGGCATCAGTTGCAGGCCGACGCACAGCCCGGCAGTCTTCAGCGTCCGGCAGGCCAGCACCGTATCGCCGGCCGTGTGCCCCCGGCCGGCAGCGTCCAGCACCGCGTCATCGAGCGACTGCACCCCAAGCTCGACGGTCCTGACCCCTCGCGAGGCGAGAAACGTCGCGTCTTCGCCGCTCACGGCATCGGGACGCGTTGAAATCCGTACCGATGTGACGTCACCCCTCTGCAAAAGCGGCTGCAACGGCGCAAGAAGCGACTCCTGCTCCTTGCGGGCAAGACAGGTGAAGGTCCCGCCGTAAAAGGCGACCTCGACGACCCCATCCGCAGAAGAGCGGTACGCCTCGATGGTCGAAAGGATTGCCGATGCCGACGGCAATTCGCCGTTGTCACCGCTGATGGTTCGCTGGTCACAGAAGACGCACTGGTGGGGACAGCCCTGGTGGGCAATAAAAAAGGGGACGATCATGGCTACCCCTTTTCGCTGCGAAGCCTGGCCAGGCCGTGGCGGGCAGCCTCCTGCTCCGCCTCCTTCTTACTCCGACCGCTCCCCTCTCCCATTCGCTCCTCCCCCAGGAAGGCGGCAACGGTAAAGGTCCGGTCGTGATCCGGCCCGCTGGCGGCAAGCACGACATAACGCGGCACTTGACCCCGAAGCGCCTGGGACGCTTCCTGGAACGCAGTCTTGCTGTCACGGCCAGGGTCAAACGGATCGGTTCGCTCGGCCATCCGGGCATATTGCCGCTCGATCAGGGCTTTGGCAGCAGCGGCACCGCCATCCAGGTAGAGAGCCCCCAGGAGCGCCTCATAGGCATCTGCCAGGAGAGAACGCTTCTCCCTGCCGCCGCTCTGTTCCTCCCCCCGGCCAAGCCGCAGACAGGAGCCGAGCCCCAGCTCCTCCGCCATGAGAGCGAGACTCGCCTCACCCACCAGGGAGGCCCGCAGCTTCGACAGCTCACCTTCCCTGCTCGCCGGGAAATCCAGCAGCAGACGGTGGCTCATGAACAGGGAGAGTACCGTATCACCGAAAAACTCCAGCCGCTCGTTGTCCACGAGGGTCTTGTCGCTCGCCTCGTTCAGAAAGGAGCGATGGGTAAACGCCTCCACCAGGAGACGACGCTCCCTGAAGCGGTAGCCGATCCTCTCTTCGAGAGAGTCCAGGATGTCCGGTTCACCTGATTGCATGGGATTCTCTAGCCAATGCCGCCTGATTGCAGCAGCAACGGGATCAACCACTATACCGAAAGCAGCTAATTTTATCAATAGATATGGACGTTTAAACGGAATTCGTTCTTGATTAATCGCCATTCCTCTCCTATAATGCACTATTCACCGACGTAAAGGGGCGGCATGGGCTGGTTCATAACATTTGAGGGGATCGAGGGGTGCGGCAAGACCACCCAGATCAAACGTCTGGCAACTGAGCTGGAGAACCAGGGACACTCGGTCCGTGTCACCAGGGAACCGGGGGGATGCCCCATTGCCGACCAGATCCGCAGCATCCTCCTGGACGGCGGCAACCGGGCCATGACCCCGCTGGCGGAACTCCTGCTTTACGCTGCGGCCCGAGCCCAACATATTGCCGAGGTCATCGCCCCGGCACTGGCCGCCGGCCAGGTAGTCTTGTGCGACCGGTTCACCGACGCCACCCTCGCCTATCAAGGTTATGCGCGGGGTCTGGACCTCAAGCTGGTCAACGATCTCAACGTGCTCGCCACGACCGGCATCAAACCGAATCTGACCATCCTGCTCGACTGCCCGGTCGAGATCGGACTGGGTCGCGCCACCACGCCGGTCAACGCCCACGGCATCAAGGAAGAACGGTTCGAACTCGAATCGCTGGCATTCCATCAGCGCGTCAGAAACGGATATCTGGAGATTGCCCGCCAGGAACCGGAACGCCTGTGTGTTCTCCCTGCAGACGGCACTGTCGATTCGGTCAACGTGGCCGTCACGGCCACCGTGCTGAACCGGCTCGCAGGAAACTAGGCGATGCCATTTTCCGCCATCGCCGGGCACGAGCGCATCATCGGCATCCTTCGCCGCACCCTTGCGGCAAAGAGAACCGCACACGCCTACCTGTTCGACGGACCCGAGGGATGCGGCAAGCGCACGACCGCGCTGGCACTGGTGGAAGCGGTGTTCTGCAACGGGACCGACGGCTGCGGGAACTGCCCGAGCTGCCGCAAGGTAGCTGCCCTGCAGCATCCCGACCTGCACCTGCTCGAACCTGACGGTGCCTTCATCAAGATAGACCAGGTGCGGGCGCTGCAGCGCGAGCTGTCGTTACGCCCCTTCGAAGCTCCGTGCAAGGTGTGCATCATCGACGATGCAGACCGGTTTCACCAGGCAGCGGGCAATGCCCTGCTCAAGACACTGGAAGAGCCGCCGGGCAACGCTCTCCTGATCCTGCTCAGTGCAAACCCCGACGGAGTGCTGCAGACCATCCGTTCGCGCTGTCAAGCCGTCCACTTCACGGCGCTTGCCGAAGAAACAGTGGCTACGACACTCGTTGCCAGGGGGATCGAGACCGAGACTGCCCGCCTTGCCGCATCTCTGGCGGCAGGAAGCCTGGGCAAGGCGCTCGAGCTCTGCTCCGTCGAGGCGTTGGGCGGTCGCTCGGAGCAGATCGAGCAGCTGTTCTCCCTTTCCCTGCAGGAGATCGGCCCGCTCTTTGCCTTTTCCGAGCAGCTCTCCGCGGACAAGGAAGAAGTCCAGACGCTGCTGGACCTCCTGACCGCCTTTCTGCGCGATGTCCTGATCGTCCAGGCCGGCAGCGATCACGTCATCAACCTGGACCTTTTGGAACTCACCCGCCGCGAGGCGGCACGACAACCCACCACCAAGGTGATGGCGTCCATCGGCCATGTCGCTGCAGCGCGCCAGGCGCTGCAGCGTAACGTGAACACCCGGCTGGCGCTTGATACCCTGCTGATGAGACTGGTAGCCTGATTCACCACAAAAGGAGCACTATTTGAAAATCGTGAAAATACAATTCACCACCGCCGGGAAGCTCTATGACTTCAATGCCGGCGACTTCGACCTCAAGGCCGGAGACAAGGTGATCGTTGAAACCGAACGGGGAAAGAGCATCGCAACGGTGGTGGTCCCCCCCATCGCATATGAAGGCAAGGATATCCCGGAAGGGATCAAGCGGATCATCCGCCAGGCCCAGGCCGAAGATCTGGCCACCCTTGAACGGAACCGAACCAGGGAAGCAGAGGCATATTCCTTCTGCCAAGCCAAGATCTCTGAGCGTTCCATGGAAATGAAACTGGTCAAGGTGGAATACCTCTTTGACGGCAGCAAGGCGATCTTCTATTTCACCGCCGACGGCAGGATCGACTTCCGCGAGCTGGTCAAGGATCTTGCCCACCAGTTCCACACCCGGATCGAGATGCGCCAGATCGGGGTCCGCGACGAGGCAAAGATGGTGGGCGGAATCGGCATCTGCGGCCGCGAACTCTGCTGTTCCAGCTTCCTGCGCGATTTTGCCCCGGTATCGGTCAAGATGGCCAAGGAACAGAATCTGGCTCTCAACCCGAACAAGATTTCCGGGCAGTGCGGCCGTCTGCTCTGCTGCCTGGGCTACGAATTCGAGACCTACTGCGCCCTCAAGAAGGGGCTTCCCAAGTGCGGCAAGCGCATCCAGTGCGGAGCGGTCGAAGGCGAAGTGGTCAAGGTGGACATCCTGGATGGTTCCTTCACCCTCAAGACCGACGACGACCGCCAGGTCCTGATCCGCAGCGACGAGGTCCAGCCTGACTCCATCGTGGAGAAGCCCAAGAAACTCCCCAAGGAGCAAGAGAAACCGAGGCACGAGCAGAAGTCAGAGGGAGGGTCCGGGGGGAACAAACCCCGCCGGGACAAGCGGAAAGATCGGGACAAAGACAAGGATCGGGACAAGGAACGGACCGACACACCCCCTGCCGGCAAGGAGAAGTCATGAACCGCACCTTTTATGTGAGCACGCCCATCTACTACGTCAACGACGTTCCTCACATCGGCCATGCCTACACGACGTTGGCAGCCGATGTTCTGGCCCGCTACAAGCGGCTCAAGGGGTTCGACGTCTTTTTCCTCACCGGCAGCGACGAACATGGGCAAAAGGTGGAAAAGGCGGCCCTCGCCTCCGGCGAAACACCTCTCGAACTCGCCGACCGGGTGGTGAAGCGATTCCAGGCGTTATGGGAAAAGCTCGACATCTCCTACTCCGACTTTATCCGCACCACCCAGGAGCGGCACAAGGAGGGGGTAAGCCACATCTTTTCCCACATCCTGGAAAAGGGAGACATTTTCCTCGGGGAATATGAAGACTGGTACTGCACCCCCTGCGAGACCTTCTGGACCGAGACCCAGCTCATCGACAACAAGTGCCCCGACTGCAACCGGCCGGTGGAAAAACTGAAGGAAGAGTCGTACTTCTTCAGGATGAGCAAGTACCAGGAGCAGCTCCTGGCGCACATCGAGGCCAACCCGGACTTCATCCAGCCAAAATCGAAACGGAACGAGATCATCTCTTTCATCAAGGAGGGGCTGCGCGATCTCTCCGTTTCCCGCACCAGCTTCAACTGGGGGATCCCGGTCCCGGGCAACGAGCGGCACGTGATCTACGTCTGGTTCGACGCCCTGACCAACTACATAACGGCGCTGGGCTACCCGGATGAACAGGGTAATTTCGGCACCTACTGGCCGGTGGATGTCCATCTCATCGGCAAGGACATCCTGCGTTTTCATTCCGTCTACTGGCCGACTTTCCTGATGGCGGCCGGGCTGCCGCTGCCGAAAAAGGTCTTTGCCCATGGCTGGTGGACCGTGGAAGGCCAGAAAATGAGCAAGAGCCTGCAGAACGTGGTCGAGCCCAACTCGCTCGTCGACCGGTACGGCGTGGATGCCATCCGCTACTTCCTGTTGCGGGAAGTCCCCTTCGGGCTGGACGGCGACTTTTCCCACAGCGCACTGGTCCACCGGATCAACTCGGATCTGGCCAATGACCTGGGGAACCTCCTCAATCGCAGCACAGCCATGATCGTCAAGTATTTCGACGGCGTCCTCCCGACGCCCGGCCCGCTCCAGGAGGTCGACCTGGCCTTCCGCGCCAAGGCCGAGACGATGGTTGCACAGGTGGACGGCCATCTCGAGGATCTTGCCTTCAGCAAGGCGCTCCAGTCCATCTGGGAAGTGATCTCGGCCGGCAACAAGTACATCGACGAAACCGCCCCCTGGACCCTGGCAAAAGACCCGGCGCTGCAGGAGCGACTGGCAACGGTCATGTACTGCCTGGCGGAGGTCCAGCGTCTGGTCTATTTCCTGCTCACCCCCTTCATGGCTCGCACGGCGCGCAAGGCGCTCTGCTACCTCGGCTGGGAGGGGGAACCGGACGAAGCGGGACTGGTCTGGGGAAAACTTGCGGCAGGGACGAAGATCGTCAAGGCGGAACCGCTTTTCCCGCGGATCGAGGAAAAAGACGCCTAGTCGCCAG
Source organism: Geobacter sp. (assembly GCA_009684525.1). NCBI lineage: Bacteria > Pseudomonadati > Thermodesulfobacteriota > Desulfuromonadia > Geobacterales > Geobacteraceae > Geobacter > Geobacter sp. The sequence goes on along the minus strand of WKKR01000006.1, from coordinate 140,594 downwards.
CGGGGAGCGACTGCAGAGCCGGAGAAGGCCGCAGTTCCGCTGGAGCGATCAGGAAGAAGAGCCGGAACAGGGTATATTTGTAGAACTCGCTGAAAAGGAGCCGGAAACTGCCGCTGTGGCTCCACCACGCAGTGACCAGGTTGCGGCTGTCGACCGGGTGCGGGTAGATGGCCACATCACGGGGAAGAACGGCACGGAAGAAGAGGGTCGCCCGCTTCATGTGATAGCGGGAGGTGATGAGCCGGATCGAGGTTATCCGCTTCCCGACGATCAGTTCGCGGGCGTAGAGGGCATTTTCCAGCGTATTGCGGGAAACGTTCTCCAGCACTACCCTGTCGGAGGTCCGCTGACCGGGTCGGTCCCGATAGAGTTCTCCCTTGCGGACCAGGGGATCGACACCGATGAGAAAGAGCCATTGCCCCCGATGTTCGCGGTAGAGCCGGATCCCTTCGTCCACCCTGCCCAGGCCGCCTGCCAGGACGACAATGGCATCCGTATTGACGTCACGGCTTTTCAGGGAAAAGGTCTTATAGGCAAAATCGACAAACAGCACCGCCACGACCACCAGGCCGATGGTCAGGACAAAGAAGAGTCCTTTGATGAGGGCAATCAGGCGTATCATGTCTCTCCAGCAACCCGCAGCAGGTCGGCAAAAAAAATGCTTGCCCTTTCGTGAGCAATTTGCTAAAAATCGAGGCTTAGTTTTCTAGAGGAGGTTTTTCACATGTCAAAGGTTTGCGATATCTGCGGCAAAGGCCCCAGTTTCGGCAATAACGTCAGCCACGCCAACAACAAGACCCGCCGTACCTGGCACCCCAACCTGCAGAAGATCAAGGCAATCCAGGAGGGTACGGTCAAGAGCATCAAGGTCTGCACCCGTTGCATCCGTTCGGGTAAAGTGACCAAGGCGCTCTGACGCAACATCAGACCCGCACCTGCGCCACACACAAGCCGCAGCGTTCCATGCGCTGCGGCTTTTTCATGTTCGGCAGGCCATGCACCCCAAATGCCCGGCCGGCTCGCTTCCACCCGTAAAGTACCATTATCGAGCCAGGGCAATAACCTCTATCTCGACCTTTGCCCCCTTGGGCAGCGCACGCACAGCCACCGTCGACCGTGCCGGAGGGTTCGCGGTAAACCGGCTGCCATAAATCTCGTTCACCGTGGCAAAATCGTCCATATCGGCAAGGTAGATCGTCGTCTTCACCAGATCGTCAAAGCCGAGTCCGGCTGCGGCCAGCATGGCGGCGATGTTGAGCATGACCTGCCCGGTCTGTTCGGCAATGGACTCCCCCTTCAGCATGCCCGTAGCAGGATCAAGCGGGATCTGGCCTGAAAAAAACACCAGCCCCCCTGCCTTCACCCCCTGCGAATACGGACCGATTGCCTGTGGTGCCTTATCGGTACTGATGATCTCCTTGCCGCCCATGGCTGTTCCCTCCCCAATCATGATACCGGATGTGCCGGTCGCGCTTTCGTGAGCAGCGCGAAAATACCCTGCCGCGCCGGTGCGAAACCGTTCAGCTCTTCAGCCGGTCAACCTTGGTGACCCCTTTGATCTGCATGACGCTCTTGATCACCCGGTTCAGGTGGTCGAGGTCGGTGATTTCAATCTCGAAGATATTGATGCCGCGCTTGTCCACGGTGCTCTGAATCGTGGCACTGGCGATGTTGGCCTCGCAGTTGGTGATGGCCTGGGAGATGTTGGCCAGGATCCCCTTTTCGTCATGGCAGGTGACCCTGATCTTGACCGGCAATGCGGCGCGCTTGTCCCTGTTCCAGGCGACCTCGATCCGACGGTCAGGGTCGCTCTCCAGGGCCAGCGGACAGTCGCTGGTATGGATCGTTACCCCTCGCCCCCGGGTGATGAACCCGACGATGTCGTCACCGGGAACCGGGTTGCAGCATTTGCCGAAGCGGACCAGGACATCCTCTACTCCGCTGATCTGGATCGCACTCGAAGATTTCTTGATCAGCTTTTCGATGACCTTGCCGACCCGGCTCTCCTTGCGCTCCTGATGCTGCTCCAGCTTCTCCGCCGGGATAAGCTTGGCAATGACCTGATGGGAGGAAAGTTTGCCGTAACCGATAGAGGCCAGGAGGTCTTCCTCAGTAACAAGGCCGAATTCGGCAGCAAGCTTCTTGACGTCCCCACTCCTCTGCAGCTTTGCAAAATTGAGCGAGTAGCGGCGGAACTCCTTCTCGCAGATCTCGCGGCCCAGGGTGATGCTCCTCTTGCGCTCCTCGGTCTTGATCCAGACACGGATCTTGTTGCGCGCCCGCGAACTCCTGACAACCTTCAGCCAGTCCTTGCTGGGGGTATGGTGCGGCGAGGTGAGCACCTCGACGATATCGCCGGTCTTGAGTTCGTGCTTGAGCGGCACCAGTTTGCCGTTGACCTTGGCGCCGACACAACGGTGCCCCACATCGGTATGGACGCTGTAGGCAAAATCGATGGGGGTCGACCCCTTGGGAAAGCTCTTCACATCCCCCTTGGGGGTAAAGACGTAGACCTCTTCCGGGAAGAGTTCCACCTTGACTGTGTCCATGAACTCGCGGGAGTCCTGCAGCTCCTGCTGCCACTCCAGCAGTTGCCGGAGCCAGGCAAAGCGCTTGACGTCCTTCTCGTCGTACCCTTTCCCCTCCTTGTATTTCCAGTGCGCCGCGATTCCCGCCTCGGCCACCCGATGCATCTCGCCGGTGCGGATCTGCACCTCCATCCGTTCGCCGAAAGGACCGATGACCGTCGTGTGCAGCGACTGGTACATGTTCCCCTTAGGCATGGCGATGTAGTCCTTGAAGCGGCCCGGCACCGGTTTCCAGGTGGAGTGGATGATGCCGAGCACCTCGTAGCACTCGCGAATCCCCTCCACCATGACACGGATGGCGATCAGGTCATAGATCTGGTCGATATCCACGTTACGGCTTTCCATCTTGCGATAGATGGAATAGAGATGCTTGCTCCGGCCATAGACATCACCCTTGATGTCATGCTCTGCCAGTTTGGCGGCGATGGTGGAGCGCGCCTTCTCCACATCGGCTTCCCGCTCCTTCTTCTTCTTGGTCACTTTTGAGGCGAGATCGTAGTAGAGTTGCGGGTCGAGGTAGCGGAAAGAAAGGTCCTCCAGCTCGCTCTTGATCCAGGAGATGCCGAGCCGGTTGGCTATGGGGGCGTAAATATCGAGGGTTTCCTTGGCAATGCTGCGCTGCTTGGGTTCAGGCTGGTACTGCAGGGTCCGCATGTTGTGCAGGCGGTCGGCAAGCTTGATCAGGATGACCCGGATGTCGTTGGACATGGCCAGGAGCATCTTGCGGAAGTTCTCAGCCTGGCTCTCCTCTTTGGTCTTGAAATGGATCTTGCCGATCTTGGTTACGCCGTCAACCAGGATCGCCACCTCTTCGCCAAACAGCTCCTTCAGTTCATCCAGGGTGGTCAGGGTGTCCTCGACCGTGTCGTGCAGGAGTCCGGTAACCACCGTGGGGACATCCAGACGGAGATCGGCGAGAATTGCCGCCACCTCCATGGGATGCACCAGATAGGGCTCACCGGAAAGGCGCGTCTGACCCTGGTGGACCTTGGCGCAATAGACGTAGGCCTTGCGGACCAGATCCAGGTCAGCTGAAGGGTTGTACGCCATCACTTTATCGAGTATGTCGTTAAGCCTGATCATAGGTGAGCGGCACCGTTACCTGAAGCAAGGGTTGGGGAGCGGTAATCAGCCGAAGATGTGCGAACGGAAATGTCGTGCAGGAGATACAAAAAGAGGGCAAAAGCTTGACAGCCTCTGCCCTCCGCAACAAAACCGTTACCGGCTTCGGCGTGCAGTCAGTTCGTAGTTGACCTTGCCGGCAGCAATCTCGCGCAAGGCAAGAACGACATTTTTGTTGGTGCTTTTGTTTTCAATAAGCGGCCTGGCCCCCTTGTAGAGCTGTTTCACCCTTTTGGACGCCAACATCACCAGCAGAAAACGGTTATCTACCCGTTCGAGACAATCTTCAACCGTAACCCGTGCCATCTATCTCCCCCTTTTTGTGTTACGAAAGCTCGAACATCTCGCCGACAGCATCCAGAACCCGATCGGTCCGGCAACGTTCGGCGATGATGACCGATTTCAGCTCTTCAAGTGCCCGACTGAAATCGTCGTTGAAAATGATGTAATTATACCAGCGGGACTCACGGATCTCGGCGGCGGCATTCTCGATCCGCATCTCAATGACCTCTTCGCTGTCGGAATTGCGCTTATCCAGCCGGCGACGCAATTCATGGTAGCTGGGAGGCAGGATGAAGATGAAAACCCCTCCGGCAAACTGTTCCTTGAGTTGACGCGCTCCCTGGCAATCGATATCCAGAATCACGTCGATGTTGCGGCTGCGGTACTCTGCCAGGGTAGCAAGGGCGGTTCCGTAACAGTTGCCATGGACCTCGGCCCATTCGACAAACTCATCAGCCTCCACCATCCGGCGAAACTCTTCCTGTCCCACAAAAAAATAATCCCGGCCATGAACCTCGCCGGGGCGCGCCTGCCGCGTGGTGTAGCTCACAGAATGCCGCAAATCATGGAATATGTCAATGACTTCCTTGCAGAGCGTGGTCTTGCCGGCCCCTGACGGAGCAGAGATAATGAAGACAATCCCTTCTCGTTTCATGAAAACCCCTTCCCCCCTTACCTTTCCGGCGCTATTCGATATTCTGCACCTGCTCGCGGATCTTTTCCAGCTCGGCCTTGAGGGCGATCACCTGCGTCGCAAGCTCTGCATCGTTGGCCTTCGAACCGATGGTGTTCACCTCCCGGTTCAGCTCCTGGAGCAGAAAATCCAGCTTGCGCCCCACCGGCTCGTCTGCCCGCAGGGTTGACGACATCTGTGTAAGATGGCTCCTGAACCGTACCAGCTCTTCGGTCACATCGCACCGATCAGCCATGAGAGCCACCTCCTGGGCGATCCTCGCCTCATCGAGGGGGTTGCTGGCAAGGAGCTGCGAAACCCTTTCCCGCAGCTTTGCCGCCGTATCGCTGACGACCTGTGGCACCCGTTCGGCCACTGTTGCAATGAGGGATTCCAGGGTTGCCAGGCGCTGGGTGATGTCGGCCAGAAGCGCCTCCCCCTCGCGCATCCGCATGGCTTCGAGACCGTCGACCGCCTGGTTGGCGGCAGCGGTCAGTTCGGGAAGCCAGGTCTCGGGTGCGGACTCTTCGTCACCGATGACCAGCACGTCGCGCTGTGCCGCGAGCAGCGACAGGGATATGGGTTCTCCGAGCCCCAGCGCCTCCTTCAACGACATGAACGCCTTATGATAGGCCTTGGCAAGGGGGATGTTCAGAACCGGCATGCTTGCCGCCCCGACAAACGACTCCTGTTTGACAAAGACCTCGATCTTGCCCCGTTTGAGCCGCGTCGTCACCAGGCGCCTGACATCATTTTCCAATGCCAGCATCGTCCGCGGCACCTTGACGGAGACCTCGCCATAGCGATGGTTCACCGAGCGGATCTCCACCACCAGCTTGCTCCCCCCGACCTCCCGTACTGCCTTGCCATATCCGGTCATGCTCTTTATCATAAAAAAAACTCCTGAGATCTGAACAGTCTAAACCGCTATCTGCCCTGCAACTTGCTTTCCCAGCGCCAGGCATCGGCCACGATGCTCCGCAGGTTGTCGTGGCGGGAAGTCCAGGCTAGCAGCGAACGGATTTTATCCGCACGGGCCACCAGCATGGCCGGGTCACCCGGCCGCCGCGGCGCCTCGATGACCGGGAAATCGATACCACTCACATCTTTCACCAGGGAGATGACCTCCCGCACACTTGCCCCACAGCCATAGCCCACATTAATGCGCGTCGACTCTCCCCCCTGTTCCAGATAGGAAAGCGCAGCAAGATGGGCAGCCGCCAGATCCTCGATGTGGATGTAATCGCGGATCCCCGTGCCGTCCGGCGTATCGTAGTCGGTGCCGTAGATGGCCACCCGGTCACGCAGGCCGAGGGCAGTCTGGCAACAGACCTTGATCAGATGGGTTGCCTCCGGGGTGCGCTGCCCCATGCGCGCCAGCGGATCGGCTCCGGCAACGTTGAAATAGCGGAGAGCCACGAATTTCAGGGCATGGGCAGCTGCCGTGTCCCGCAGCATCCATTCGCTCATCAGTTTCGAGGTTCCATAGGGATTGATCGGCTCGGTAGGACTCGTCTCGCTGGCATAGCCGTCAGCGGGCATGCCATATACCGCAGCAGTGCTGGAGAAGACGAAGCGTTCGACACCGTGCTTGACGCAGGCCTGGAGCAGATTGAGGGTATTGCGGGTATTATTGGAATAATATTTGAGCGGATCGGTGACCGATTCAGGGGCCACGATTGCCGCGGCAAAATGGAGGACCTGTCTGAAGCCGTGCTCCACGAACAGGGCATCCAGCCGCGCCGTATCGGCGAGATCCCCCACGATCAGCTGTTCCCCATGAATGAGTGCGTCGGCAAACCCGGTCGAGAGATTATCATAGACGACCACTGCATAGCCGGCCTCGCTCAACTGGCGAACCACATGGCTACCGATATAGCCGCAACCTCCGGTAACAAGAACTTTCTGCATGGTGCATCCCTTCGTCAGAATAGGCTGTGTTCCTTAATAACGGTAGCTCAAGTCTAGCGCAAAAACCTGATTTGTCCGCTCTGCTCCGGGGAGAAGGTCGAAATTGTTGACATGCTCCCAGCCATACATCAGCTCCGCATCCCAGTCACCATAAATGGGCAGGCGACAGAAGCCGCGCCAGGCGTTCTTCTGCTCCTCTTCCTGCCCCGGAAGCTTTCCGATCACGCCGCGCTGGGTATGGATATACTCCAGGGCCAGGTTAGTCCTCGCTGAAAACCAGTGGCTGTACCTGAAGAAGAAGTCCTGGGTCGCCCCCCCCTGGGAATGGCCGATCGGCATCCCCTGGTTCACATACCCCCCGGGAAAGGTGCCGTTGGTGTAGAGGATCTGGTTCCCCCAGAAATACTCGAACCTGAGGTCATTACGGCCATCACCGGTCAGATTCGGGACAAAGATGCCTGCCACGTAACTTTCCACAATCGGCCAGAACTTGGCGGTATCCTCTCCGGAGAACTCCCCGTAGAATTCCGTATTGCGTAACCAGGAGGCGCGGTAGCGGAGATCGAAACCGGCCAGGCTGTTGGCATTGTCATCGCTCGTACCGCCGACAATGCCACGCAACGTGCTGCCAAGACTGTTGTCGACCCCGGGGCCTCCCACCTGCTTCCCCATGTTGAAGCCGATTTCCCAGGCGTCGACGGGCTTGTAGGAAAGCTTCAGGGCAAAGAAGTAAGGCTCGCGCTCCACCCCGTTGGTAACCGTTCGCTCGAAACGGGAAGCGAGCAGCGCATATTTCAGAAGCCCCCAGTTACCGAGATCAACCGGCTCCGGGCTCGACAGCTTGACCAGGTCGAAATTGCGCGCGTTGTTGGTGAGGGTCAGGGCGCCCCGGTATCCGGGCCCGAACCACGCGGCATCACGCCCGATCTCCAGTTCCAGCGCCCCATTGCCGAGCTTCACATATCCCTTGCGCAGGTCTACCCGGTCGGTCTCGGCAGAATGCAGGAATTGCGGTTCCAGAAAGAGGAGCCCCCAGGTGGAGACTGTGGCCTCCATGCCCCACTGGGCATGGAAGTTGTCGCCGTCCACATATCGCACCCCCTCATTGTTTTCAAACAGCGGGGTTCCTTCCCCCCCCTGTTGCCAGACTGGCGAGGGGTAGGGATTGTCCGGCCGCAGGCCTGCTCCGATACCGAAAACACCATCACCACCGGGGTCGTGTACCTGCCGGGTGAAATTGCGGGCAAGACCGTCCAGCCAGGTATACCGGAGACGGATAGAGGCGAACGGATTGATGTCGAACAGCGGAGCAGACGATGCATCACTCTGGAGGGCTATCTCGCGGGGTACCAGTGCCCGTAACTGCTTCACCAGCTCATGGGCGAGAGGAGGGACAGCCTCCTTCTGCACTGTCAGGGCTTCTTCGGCCTGCGTGAGAAGCCGGGCCGCCTCGGCACGGGAATAGGGACGAATGCCCCTGAACTCGGAGGGAATAAGCCCATATCCTGCGAGTTTCTCCAGCCCTTGGTAGAGACTGCTGTCAAGGGGGATGTTGGCAGCTGCCACCCCTGCATGGCATGAAGAGGTGAAAGAGATCCCTGCGACGAACATCGCCAGCAGCACGAGGGAAAAACGTCTCAGGCATTTGAATACAGACTGGTTGCAGATATTCGATACTTTCGGGAGCAACACGAAACCCCACTACATCAGGAAGTAAACCCTTCTTCAGGTCCCATACGGATGCCTGTTTGTCAAGAAAAATCAGACTGTCTGCTGGTGCAGTTTCTTGAGTGACAGGACTTTATGGACGCCCTTGCGGGCGAGGGGAAAGAGATCCGGCCGAACGCGCTGAAAGGCAGGTGGCGCCTGGCCGTCAAAGGAATAGCGAGGGGTGAATTCCGGGACCAGGTCGCGAAGGGTTGCCAGCAAGCCGGGGATGTCGCTCTGATGGGCAAGCTGGAACAGTACGGCCAGTTCACTGTTTATGTCATTCAGGTCGATTGCAACCGACTCGAGCACGCGAATCTTTTCATGAGCTGTTGGCTTTATCCCTTCCCCCTCTATCAGAAGCTCCTCGAACAGCTTCTCTCCAGGACGCAGACCGGTAAAAACGATATCGATGTCCTGGTTCGGAGTAAATCCGGAAAGGCGGATCAGCTCTTCGGCAAGATCCAGGATGCGGACCGGCTCACCCATATCGAGCACGAAAATCTCCCCGCCATTTCCGATACACCCGGCCTGCAGCACCAGTTGGCAAGCCTCGGGGATGGTCATGAAATAGCGGATGACCCGGGAGTCGGTAACCGTAACCGGGCCACCGTTCCTGATCTGCTCCTTGAACAGCGGGATGACGCTGCCGTTGCTGCCAAGGACATTCCCGAACCGGACCGTGGTGAAGTTCGTCCCGCTCTTTCTCGCCAGCGCCTGGACGTAAATCTCGGCAGTCCGTTTGCTCGCCCCCATGACATTGGTGGGATTCACCGCCTTGTCAGTGGAGATCATCACGAAATTTCTCACACCGACGCGATGCGCCGCATCAGCCAGGATCTTCGTGCCCTGGATGTTGTTGGTAACTGCCTCAGCCGGATTGTACTCCATCATCGGCACATGCTTGTAGGCTGCGGCGTGGAAGACCACATCGGGTAAAAATTCTCCCATCACCTCTTCGACGCGGTCGCGGTGCCGGATGTCGCCAAGCACCGGAATGAGGGGAAATTCCATATATTTTTCAGTCAATTCCTTCTCGATATGATAGAGCGGCGTCTCGGCATTGTCGAAGAGAATCAGCTTCGCCGGGCCAAATGCAGCCACCTGCCGGCAGATCTCGCTGCCGATACTCCCGGCGGCTCCGGTTACCAGAACGCGCTTGCCGGTGAGGTAGTCGCAGATCCTTCCTTCATCCAGGGTAACCGTTTCCCTCCCGAGCAGGTCCTCAATCTCCACATCCTTGATGTGTGAGACGGATATTTTGCCATCAATGATTGCGGTGATGCTCGGCAATGTCTTGAAGCGGACCTTGGTCTTCTTGCAGCAGTCCACCAGGTTTCGGATGACGGTGCCACTGGCCGAAGGAATGGCGATGATCACATCTTCAACGGCATACTTGCGGATAACGCCATGCAGGTGAGCGACAGTTCCCAGCACCGGCACCCCGGCCAGGCGCATCTTCTGCTTGTCCAAGTCATCGTCCACGAAACCGATCACGTTGTAGGGAGAGTCCGCCTGTTTCCGTATCTCCTTTAGCAGAAGGTTACCCGCTTCCCCGGCTCCGACGATGAGAGTACGCCGCCCGCTGTGCAGTTTGGGGAGCAGACACCGCTCCCGGTACATGCGCCATACCAGGCGGCTGCTCGACATCATGAAAAAGAGGAGAAACCAGTCCAGGAGGTAAATGGAACGAGGGATGTGGGGGGTCTGGTGGAACAGCAGCAGGGCAAATGCCGAAAGGATGGTAGATAGCGTAACGACCTTGAAGATCTCGACGGCATCCTGTAGTGAAGCATAACGCCAGATATTACGGTACAGACCAGAGGCAAGAAAAATCGTTACCTTTACGGCAAGTACGATTGCCAATGACTGTAAGACGACCTCGAAGATCTCAGAAGAAAGGTAAAAATCGAAACGAAAAACAAACGAAAGAACGTAAGCACAGGCAATGAGGCATGTATCAAGAAGGAAGACCAAGATTCTGCGGCCTGAAAACATACGACTCTCCGGGATAGCGTCAATGTCAGAACAAGAACACCCTCCAAATCTAGCAAAAACTTATGGCATGTCAACGTGGCATGTCATTGCCGGCACGAGATACTGGTGGGAAAGTTCTTATAAATCAAGCAATGAAATCCACACTGACAAGCTTGCAGGCAAGCCGCCGGCGCTGGCTGTCCGGAGGAAGGGCGCGGGAGAAGATCAAAACAATTTCAATCGGAGCGGTAGCTATGGAGTTACAGGGGATTTTCAACTGATAACTGCCAGGGGTAGCACAAGAGAGAACACTTACTGCTTTACCATTTAATTCGGCACAAATCTGATTCGGTATAAGTCGAGTGTCTTCAGGGAATTCAATTCCAATTCGGATATGACTCGCTGCATTCAGTACAGGAAGCATAAAACGAGCTTTCTTCCCTAGCCAATCGTCAGCATAAACACCGTGATGGTTTGATATTTTTTTTTTGAGAAAAGATTTGCACAATAAAATATGACTTTGAAAACAATTATATATCTTCGTGTGCTTATACTTGAGATGTGACGCGAATAATCCACCTATAAACATACATGAAGAAGCTATAAATGTATTACTGCTGTATTTATTTATAACAGAAAATAATTCATATAATCTTATTATACCGCCACGAGCAGTCTTTGTCGCAGGGTAGATTCTGGTGTTAGATAATACGTGATTAGAATGGCCGACATTAAACCGAGACCCAATACGCAACCAATATTCAAAATCCATATACCAGTGCATGCTTGTGTCTAATAATCCAAGCGTGCTGATTGCATTTTTGCGGAAAAAAGTTGATGGCTGCATAAAATTGGACAACTGAAAAATAAATGCCCACAAATCGAAGGTTTGCATTGTAGGAAAACGTTTTATAAAATTTCCATCTATATCCATGAGATTGCCTTCACCATATACCATCATGATGTCAGCATGCTTTCCAAGATATTCCACAACAGTGCGAATTGCACCGGGCTCGTAGGTATCATCAGAATTAAGCCAACCAAGGATTTCTCCCCTACCCAGCTGGAATCCTTTGTTAATCGCTTGAGATTGCCCGATATCAGGCTCAGAAATCCACGTAAGACGATTTTCATATTTTTGAAGAATATCAATAGTGTTATCTGATGAACCGCCATCAATAACAAAATATTCAATATTGGGGTAGTCCTGATTTAACACACTCAAGATAGTTGCTTCAATAAATCGACCCTGATTATAAGATGGTGTTACTATGGTAACCAATGGAATGTGCGTCGAATCTGTCAATGGGCAACTCCATCGCGACGTAAAACTTTGAATAAAGTAATCACGATTATCCTTAAATCAAAACACAGTGATTGATTTTGGAGATAATATTCATCCAAATCAACTTTTATAGGAATTGGCAACTCATCACGACCATTAATCTGAGCCCACCCTGTAAGCCCAGGTATTAGCCGATGAACGCCTCTTTCCACTCGCAGTTTGATCAAATCGTCTTGATTATATAATGCGGGTCGAGGCCCAACAAAACTCATATCACCGCACAAGATGCTATACAACTGCGGCAACTCATCCAAACTTGTTCTACGCAGAAAATGGCCGATAGATGTGACATAATGTGTTGGATCTCCAAGCAGATGAGTTGCAACAGTAGGAGTATTTATCTGCATTGTTCTAAATTTCGGCATGTTAAAAATCTGATTATTTGCTCCAACTCGCTCAGACCAATAAAAAGCTGGACCGGGGGACGTTAACCTGACGATCATTGCAATTAACAGCAATAAAGGCAGTAACAACAGTAACAATAACCCAGAAAAACATATATCGTAAAAACGCTTAAGTTTATTCTTATATAATTTCATAATGATGCCACATAGTTAAATATATACTATATTTAGCACACAGTTTAGTATTCACGATCGTATTTCGGTTTTTTGACGTATTGTGTTAATTTATCTACAACTCTACAACTATAAAATCCAACAGATGTCTTAATACCATTCTTCATGATTGCTTTTCGTATTTCGATATTTTGCCTAATGATATTTTTTATACTCTTGTTGGATGTTCCACCCAACCGCATATGAACCGTAACATGAGGTATGTAATGTGTTTTTACTTTATTGCAGGCAATAAATCGCAGCATCAGCTCAAAATCCGCTGCAATTGGAAATGTTAAATCGAAATCCCCTAAACGATCATATAACTCTCGACGCGTAAAAAATGTAGGATGCGGCGGCACCCATCCCTTGCTGAACAGCCCATCGCGATAATGTCGAGATTTCCAATATCTAACAACAGTATTAATGTTGTCTTTATCAACATATACCAAATCGGAATAACATGCTTCTATAGTCGAATCAGAAAATACATTTACGATCTCTTGAATGACATTGTCATCAGCATAGAAGTCATCGGCATTTAAAAAACCGACAATATCCCCTGTTGCCAATGAAATCCCCTTGTTCATAGCATCATAAATTCCCCGGTCCGGCTCTGAAACTATTAACACCTCATTATCAGGAAACATTCTAACAATTTCCAGTGTTTTGTCATTAGATGCACCGTCAACAACAATATGCTCAATATTAGAATAATTCTGAGATATTACTGATTTAATTGTGTCAGCAATAGTTTCTTCACTATTAAAGCATACAGTAATGATTGTTACTTTTAAGTTATCAGTCATTATTTGTATTACCGATATCATGCTTCAAAGATATCTGATTCATGTGAGATATTTGTGGTAGAATATACTTACATACCAAACGTGCCAACACTACCTTTCATTAATTTTGTGGTATACATAATAAATTACATTGCTCTTTGCAACACTTCACTCCCCAAAGAACTGGATCAGCGATAGTAGAACAATTATCATTGAAGTTAATGAATGTATAACCATAACTTACTAAAAAGCGTAACAGCTTGACTCCATTATGATCTGGACCAGATTTCGTATTCACATAAAATTCGGGAGAATATTCGATAAAAAGCCTTGGCATGTGCCTTTTTAAAGTATCACCTAATCCCTGCAACACCTCATATTCAAATCCTTCAGCATCAATTTTGATAAAATCTATACGTTGAAAATCATTAAGCACACTATCTGCAACAACAACCTTGACAGATTCAGTCACACCACCTTCTTCTATAAATGGTACCAAGGAAGACCCACCCGCATTAGAATCCCTCAAATAAATTATGGCTTCTCCAGTAAAATTCCCGCAAGCAACATTCATAGTAGTTATATTCTTGATGGAATTTTTTATTATACTTTTAGTCTGTTGCGCATACAGACGCCTAATTGGCTCAAATGAAATTACATGCCCAGAGTCGCCCACCAAGCGCGAGGCAAATAAAGCATGTTGTCCAATATTTGACCCAATATCAACATATATCTGACCTTCTTTTAATTGCGTGACATAAAAATCAAGCGTATCCTCCTCATAAACTCCTTTCCAAGCAATCTCATGATCAATCAGGCCATTTACAGGATCAAGCAAAATATGAAATGATATCCCATTGTATGAAAAAGGGTAATAAATAGGCGATTTAAAGCTTGCTAGCCTCCATTGCCTGATATGACCATAACAATTTATAGAGCATTTCCTGATAATATCATATAGGTATTTATTATTATTCTTTATCACTTTCTTTAATTTCAAAAACATATCAATTCCTCATCTAGCACTGGTTTGCAGTATTTCAGAGTACAGCATTTATGTAACATGCCTTTAACAATTCACTACTGACATTGCACTATATAACTACTGCGTTAATTTATTTGTTATTAACGCAGTTTTAATTATTTTAGTGATATCAATATCAATCAAGCATTTTTGATATACATCATTTTGACACTTAACACCTCGACAAGGTCGGCACGACAAACAGGTTTCTGATTCAGCGCAATATAAAGAAGGATTCCCTACTGGCATTGTATAATATGACAACTGAGTACCGAATATAATTACAGCTGGGACCTCCCACAATGAACAAAGATGACCTCCACCACTATCCATACCGATATACAAACTCAGTGACTTAATAAAATTGAAATACTCATTGAAATTACCTGTGAAAACATGTACGTGGTTTCCGAATTTTTGAGTTAAATAATTATCTGTGAATACTTTTTCTGCAGGCGATTGTATATACCAAATTTCACAATCAGAATCTGATATAAGTGTATTTATAATGGAGCAACCGATATCCTCAGGAAGGTTTCTAAGGATTTGAGAACCGCTGAAGGAAAGCCCAATCCTTTTACCAATTCTGTGCTCAGAGTTACTCCGGGCGTGCTTGATATCAACATCGGACACACTACAGCCCACTAAACGACCAATCCTTTGTACATGTTCAAACAAGTGAACTATTTTACCGTCATCGGGAACGATGTCCGATATCAAGGACCTCCCACCTGTAAAATCGAAACCCACTAGTCGAACAGGGCATGTTAAATACATCCACGAAATACTTCTCACATCACCACGTGCTTCAATTGCAATATCAATAGACATTAAATATAATCTACACCATATACGAATCAGATTAGTTATTCCCTGAAAAGAATAATCATACACAGCCCATGGGAATTGGTATTCAATTAATTGTATATTGTCGCTAAGATCTGAGTATATTTCACGTGAATGGCCACCTGATATTACTATGATTTTATGCGTAGAAGAATATTTATGTATTAATGATTTGATTAGCGGCCTCAATAAAACCGCATCGCCAATCAAAAAACCATCAACAAGGACAATACATGGCTCACTGCGTACGTTAAAAATATGCTTTAAGAAGCACATTATGGCATGAATTATGTGTATTAATATCTCAAAACAAGCAATGGTTCGCTTATGTATTTTGCTATCATTGAATATTTTCACTTCAAACCTTTTCGCACAATACAAATGAAGACCAACCAATCAGATGAATCGAAGCATAATGGACAGGCCTCCAATCTCTTAAAATCAAACTAATGATTGGTGCAATTGGAAATATAGCAGCATATTTAAGCTCTCGATATATTCCTGACTTCAGAATTCTAAACCCGTGAGACAAACAAATGCTTCTTAAAGCGTTTGTAGTATATGGCCTTAAATGTGTCGGATCGTCATAAAAGTTCCACGTCCTATCACTAGATAATGAAGGAACAAAAAGAGACCTCGAATTTGGTGACTCCAGATATAACCGCCCGCCAACTTTTAACTGCCTATTCATTTCCCTCATCAAACAATCCACGCTTGATACATGCTCGATAACATGGATACACGTTATCGAATCGAAAAAAGAACCCTCATTTTCAATACGCGAACTAACAGGATCAATGTATAAGAAGTTCTTAGCAATAGACCTATTAGCTTCCGATATTTTGAATTCGATATCCGAAACATATAAATCATCAATGTCTTTATTTCCAAACAGACTCTTTGTGACATGCCCATCATTACTCCCATAGTCCAGATGCTTACCACAAAAAGTTCTTACTACTTTTGACCTCATAACAAATTACTCCACTATTGCTACGGCTCGTGAATATTGAAAACAGGTTGCTTACGATATGACAATCTGATTCCAATTATGGCCATAAACATGCTCACCCACCACTCTGGTCCCCTAAACGGTGGGATACTAAAAGAACCTATAATTGCGACGATAACTGGAAATAACACGACAAGATAGCAAGGATTGGAACTGAACCATGCCTTTCTAAATATCACTGTCGAAACAAAACCGAAAAATATAAAAAACAATATAAACATAATTCCAAAATCCTGGTAAGCATATGCTGTCAAATAACGTGCAGGATTCCAGACAAAGTCAGCTTGCCTAAATTCAGGTACAATATCAAGTAAACCGAAATACTTCAGCGGAAACATAATTACATTTAACAAGTTCAAACCATATGTAAGATCATACTCAGAGTGTAATAGTATTGATAAATTAGCTAATCCAAGAGCGCAATATTCTATTAATGTATCGACAAGTCCAATACCCTGCCTCAGTCCACTAATGATATTTACTGAATATACAACTACAATTAAAGCTAAATAGGTTACAGGCTTCCTTACTACAACAAAAAATGATTTAGATATTGATTCCGTAGAATAAATTACATAATATGTTATTATTATAATAAAATACATCAATACACCCCTATCGAGTGCTAAAGATGCCCTTATAAGTACGGTTAGCAGTATTAATACTAAATTAATTCTAAACCACATTTTATTCATTCCAAACTTGCTATGGGAATTGTTAACGATGATTTGTTCTGTTAAAACCATATACAAGGCAGACAAAGGAAGAAATGAAAACATCTTTATTAGACCCGACAATCCTCCTTGTTCATGACTAAGTAGAACAAAATTTCGGGCACCGGGGTCGGCTTGCCTTAAAACAATACCTGTCATCAAACGGGTTAAATATTCATTCAAATCTACTGAAATAACTATTTGCCACAATAATACACCTATACTGATTGCACAATACGACCAAATAAATACATTGAATCGAGATCTTTGAAGATCAAGCCTCACATTACCATCATGTTTATCACTCCTTACCATTAATGCTAAATACGACCCAATTGAGAAACAAGCTATAGATATGAAATGACATGTAATTCCAAATGAATTGATATTTGCCTTAATGCTATTTGCTTCTTCATGTTCTGTTGGCAATACACTGAATAAGTACATTACAAGGTATACCGTAAAGAATATAATTTGCGGCTTGCTCAATAAATTAGGTTTAATTCTTTTCAAGGCAACCTCACAATATGTACGCCAATAACCTAACTCATTTAGGATCGATCAAATTAGCTCCACCACAACATCCGCAAGCATTACAAGGCAATCGATTTAGTCAACACATTATGAACGTAAATCTATTGATTATTATAATTATTGCAAAATACGCTGGAAGTAATACTTCCACCTACTCAGAGAGTAGATGACTGTATTGTAGAGAGGTCCATTTATTAATTTGAAATCATCGGAGACCAACCCCCAATGCTTTTTCGTCATATACCATGTGTTGTAGATCGCCCAATATTCAATGAGGATACGATTAATTCTCTGCCCACCTTTTTGACTTAAAATCCCTCTCAAATGAAAGCAAACCGTGTCTTGGGAAAAGAACAGCTTAAATCCGTGTTTTCGGGCAGTCAGTAAAAAATCAGTATCTTCCCGGTATCCGTTGCCAGCTGAATACCAAGGATCAAAATCAATATTGTCAAAGACTGATTTTTTACCGAGAATGATTATGTGACTATATGGTACCTGTATTGGCCTACCGGTCTTTAATTGGGAAAGCGAAACTTGATATGGGCTAAAATCTTGTGGAAATCCTTCCATTTCCCGAGTATCGAGATCAGATATCAATTTACCCAGGTCACCAGTGGAGCTGACTCTTATATTGATAATTTTCCCTGAAATGATATCGCAACTATTTTCACTCAATTGATCATAAAGCACCTTCGTGTAGTCAGGCGCCAAATAGACATCATCTTCACCAAGCAAGATGTATTCACAATCAACATAAGACAAACCTATAGTACGAGCTTTAGGCGCCCCAATTTTATCTGGCAATTTAATTTCAACCACACGAGCTACATCATTTATATAAGAACTGACTACATCACTAGTTGTATCAGTCGAACCGTTATTAACAACAATAATCTCCCTAACATACATATTATTGATATAGCTTGGCAGAGTCAGCGCCAACTCTTCGGCTCTATTATACGTAGGAATAACAACAGATATATTAGGTATACAATTATTCGACATTACGATCTACTCATACCTTTTTAAATGCTAGGGTGAGGTATCTGCAACGCCAGTATCTTATATGATAATACAATTCTAGATTGACTTGCTATTTTATATCTGTCAGACAATGTAAAAGCATAAATTATTCCTGCAAATAATCCCTTTAATAAACTTATGATTGAAAATATGCACTTCAATACAACCATGATAAATATGCCATGATGCTTTCTATAATAATATAAATGACCATGATGCATATGGAGTAGGAATTTTACCTTTTTATCAACACCTGCATTATTATTGGTACTTCGCCCACAATAATGAATAATCTCCGCCTTAGGATAGAAAACAATACGATAATTTTTTCCCTTGACTCTTTTACAGAGATCTAATGAATCCTGTGCTGACAGAAAAAATTTATCATCAAATCCTTTCAACTCTATCGCGACGCTCCTGCGAATCATCAAGCATGCGCCAGAAACCCACCCAACATCCTTCTGCTCCTGATCAATCCACCGACTGTAGAACCATTTAACATAAAAACTCTCCGCCAAATTGCATGGAAGTAGGTGCCAACACAATATATTAAGCAGATTCAAAACAGGGGAATCATAAAAACATGATAATTGAAGCTTCTTGTCCCCATAATATAATTTGGGACCAATGACACCAACATCAGAATTGGAATCCATAAAATCTACTAATTTTTGCAGTGCATCAGAATATATAATGGTATCGGAATTCAGAAAAAGGACATATTCGCCATGACATTGCGATAAAGGTTGATTGCATGCATGCGTGAACCCAACATTCTTGTTATTTAATATAAGTGTAAATGCAGTCCACTCAGAATACTCATCCCTCAACATATCAATGGTACCATCTGTCGAACCATTATCCACAACGAATACTTCTAGAGGAACATTCTCTTTTTTTAGCCCATCTAAACATTGTTGCAAGTCGTTCTTTGTATTATAACTTACAATTATGATGGATAGTGCAGGATCACTCATTCATTACTCACATTTCAATATTTATTTTTTGACAATAATGATATTTTCTTCTCCGACATTCATTCCGATCTTACACAGCAGGGACTCTATAACCCTGAATATCCCACCCTCTATACGTCTTGGCCATGTTATATAGTCGCTTGCATATACCCCATTACTTCTTAAATTTTTTGAAACCACCCACATTCCCCTGGCAGCACGAGGAGATGTCCTTGAAAGAAGAATTTCCAGACCAACTTGCTTGCAACATGCAATGAGTGCCTTCTGGGTAAACAGATGTAGATGCCTTGGAGGCTCAAGCCCCCTCCAATACTCATTGTAATAACGGCATCCCAAACTATCGACATTAGGAGTAGTCAGAATAAGCTTTCCACTCGGTTTTAAAATTCTTTTGCACTCTACCAGCAATGAAATATAGTCATGCACATGCTCTATGACATGATTCAGCGTTATGACATCAAATGAATCATCAGCAAAATTAGCATCATAGACAGTACCGACAGTTACTTGAAGACCATACCTAGCCTGAGCAAATCCGGCAGCCTGCTCATCTGGGTCAACGCCTTGCACCTCCCACCCCAAACAACTCATTTTGTTAAGATAATGTCCATTGCCGCAGCCAACATCTAACATTTTTCCATTTTCAAGATATTCGACATAAGCAATGTCACCTCCAACATTCTCCCCAAGAAACGGTAACAAGCCAACTAACATGTCAAATATTTTAATTCGTTTTCCAAAATCGAATACTAAATAACCATACCTCTCACGAAGGATTGAGTTTTCAAACATATTTCTGACACTTGCAAAAAATGTTTTGGGCTTTCCCTCACTATGCGTGTAATATCTTTTATAAATCTTAGCAATATCTATTTCCTCTGGCATAGGGTAAAGCCACATCATCCCGCAACTAGAATTAGAACACTTCATGAAACTCCATCTCCCATTCACGTGAAATAGAAGATCTTTTAACCCATTATAGACAATAACACCTTTCTCTCCACACAGACTGCACTTTTCTGTGCGAAATGTGCGCAATGTACTTTCTGATTTCTGGTATTCTAACATAATAGTATTATAATTTATTAGCCAATTAATAGTTGATCATGCCTTATTAGTAACTATATCCACCATGTTTTAACTTACCCAACAAATACTCTCTCTCACCGTTATTCAATAATCGAATCCACGAAAACATATAAAACCCAACTAGAGTGCAGCAAAGAAAAAGCCCTTTCGCTAGCAAATTCATGGGCAATGAGCCAAAAATAAAAATAATTAAAGATGATGCAAATATAAGGCTGGGCTTCACAAATTTGACCCTAGCAGAATCATTAATGAATATTTTGTGCGCAATATAAAATAGCAGTATGGCATCTAATAACACTCTTATTGTCCATGCTATTGCAACTCCAACTATGCCATACCATTTCAATAGCAACCAAACTACAATCAAATATATCGGCAATTCAATAAGATGAAGTTTTGAAGAAAGGTCAGGGCGACCAATACCTTGAATAAACGTAAATGGTATTTGAGATAAACTATTTATAAAAACCCCTACTGCCAACCACTGCAAAACATGAGTACTGTGTTGAGCGAATTCATTACCTATCCATAATTGCAAACCATCATGAGCTAAAGTTACAATAATTATAACTATTGGAAATATTCCGATATAAATGTATTTGATTGCTCTTTCATAAAGTTGTATTGCTTGGCTTTTGTTCTGGACATAGCTTACCGAGAACGCGGGAAACAAAACACCAACTATGGCAGATGGGAATAATAGCAATTTATTTACAACTTCATAGGGAGTTGAATAATAGGAAATCTGTGTCGTTGATGCTAAGGCGCCAATCAAAAACCGGTCTAAATAAACCATTATTGGTCCGACAACATTCGTAACAGTAATCCATCCACCAAAGCTCAACAACGGTTTAACATAGGATGAATCAACTGAAAACTCTGACAGCAGTGAAGGTATCAATCGAACACAGATAAAAATATGTATGACTAATGCGATTCCCCTTCCGAGTGTCAGTATAGCTACGATTGTGTAGAGGCTAGATGTAAAATACAACGTCAGAAGAGGGCCCAAAAAAGTAAAAATGCCCATCGGGATTCGTACGATATTTAAGAGATCAAAACGCTGATATGCTTCAAGAACTCCTCTCAAACCTGCAGTAGTAATGACAATGGGTATACATGACGCAACTATGTAAAGAGAAATAAGTGATTCATCTTGTAAATCTGCAGGAATTTTTAATATGTTATAAACGAGCGATGGTGACAACCCAGCGACAGCCAATGCTCCGAGCACTCCCAAAAGTATCATAAAAACAGTTGCAGTCCTGAGTAGCAAAGGGATTTCCTCAGTCTGGCCTTTTCCCAATTTTCGGGCTACCAACTGAGTTAATGCACGTCCCAAACCCATATCAAAGAGGCTAAAATAGCCTATAGCCATCCATATGAGTGACAATAATCCGAATCTATCTGTGCCAAGCCCTTTGATGAGCAGAGGAATAGCATAAATTGCAACTAATATTGGTGCAACCATGCCAATAAAATTATAAATACTATTTCGAACAAATCGATGCTCGACATTTACTGTATTTTCATTCGCGATATATACTACCTCCCTTATTTACAATACCTGTTAAATGCCAGATACTGTTGGTTAGAAATTAACAGGTTCTCTTACTTCCACACAATTTCTTACATCGACTAACATCAGCTCTTCGAACGGAATATCAAGCCTTTAATATTGTTAACTCTCTGACGATCATCAGCTGAAAGTTTCTCCATTTGTTCAAGTATAAATACACTGAACAAACTGAGAATTAAGCCGATTATGGTAGACAACATTACAATAACTGACCTTTTCGGCTTGCTCTTTCGCACCGGCACCACCGCCTCGTCGAGCACCTGCAATGACGATGAATCCTTGGCTTCGGAGACCTTTGCCATCTCATACTGCTTGGTGAGCTGCTCGAAGATCGCCTCCTGAATCTTCAGATCGCGCATCAAGCGGGCATACTGCAGGCCGAGGCCGGGTACACTGCCGACTGTCGGGATCCCCTCGCCACTTCCACCTACCCCTGAAAAACGCCCGATCTCTCCATGCAAACGGCGAATGGCTGCCTGCAAGGTCTTTACCTCGGAACTTTCGTCGGTCTGGTAGCTGCGCAGGGATGCCAGTTGCACCTCCCTTGTTGCGAGCTCGGCCTTGAGCTTTGCCACCCCCTCGATGGATGCCTTGGCCTGGGAATCGATCTGGATTGTCCTGTTCTGCTGGGCAAAGGACTTGAGGGCATCTTCGGCCTTCGTCAGATCCGCCTTGACGACTTCAAGCCGCTTCTCAAGAAAGACTCTCTCGCTGCCAGCCTTCACCAGGTTGAGCTGGACACTCCGCTTCAGAAGTTCATCAACGCAGGTATTTGCCAGCTTTGCCGCCATCTCGGGTTTCTTGCTGTCTGCGGAGATGGTGATGATGCCGTCCTTGCCCGCCTGGAACTTGACGACACCCCCAAAGGCCCGCCTGGCATCGTCCATGCTCTTTGCCTTAAACTCCGTCTGCAGATTCAGCTTCTGGATCACGGCATCTGTCACCGATCTGCTCTTGAGAATGCCGAGATAGAGGTCGGAACCACCTGAAAGTCCTCCGGCAAGTCCGGCCATGCCGGCAAGCCCCCCTAGTTGACCGAGAGCAGCAGCGAGCCCACCCCCCGTCTCTTTCTGGGGGGGGAGGATCTTTGCTGTGGCGGTGTAGATATTGGGCAGGGTGAGGGAATAGACAATAGAGATGAGGGCGGCAGCCATCGTCATGCCGACAATGAGCCGCTTCCGTTTGACAAGAACCAGGAGGAGTTCGAGAAGGTTGATCTCGTCTTCTTCGGGCTGAGGAACAGGACTCTGTTGAGGGGTTTCTTGCATCCAGAACTCCGTTCACAAGGGATGTTCCACGGTAAGAAAGAACAAAGTTTCCGTGTTTTTGTCAGTTACATAACGACTCGTTACGTTTCATTATCCAGATACCACCGGTACGTCTCTTTCAGACCTTCGGCCAGCCCGGTGCGGTGTCGCCATCCCAGACCATGCAGCCGTGAGACATCGGACAGTTTGCGCGGC
This sequence comes from Geobacter sp., assembly GCA_009684525.1. Taxonomy (NCBI): domain Bacteria; kingdom Pseudomonadati; phylum Thermodesulfobacteriota; class Desulfuromonadia; order Geobacterales; family Geobacteraceae; genus Geobacter; species Geobacter sp. The sequence continues at coordinate 117,384 of WKKR01000006.1, read as the reverse complement.
GTGCCGTCCGGTTTCGTGGTATCGAAGACCAGTCCGCCGTCGAACTTCACCACGTCCCTGATCTGCAATGCCAGTTCACGGATGCTCACCTCTTCGCCGGTGCCGATATTGATCAGCGCCGGTACTTGCTGGTCGTCGATGAGCTGCTGGTAACGCTCATCCGGCAAGGTCATCAGAAAGTGGCAGGCATCGGCCAGATCATCTACATGGAGGAATTCGCGCAGCGGGGAACCGCTTCCCCAGAGGGTCACCGTCGGTGAATTGCCGACCCTGGCCTCATGAAACTTACGCATAAGGGCCGGCAGGACATGGGAGGTCTGCAGGTCGAAGTTGTCGCCGGGGCCGTAGAGATTGGTCGGCATGGCAGCCAGGAAGCGGGTGCCGTACTGGCGGTTGTAGGATCGGCACTGGGTAATGCCGGCGATCTTGGCCACGGCATAGGCGTCGTTGGTCGGCTCCAGTGGGCCGGTCAGGAGGTACTCCTCTCGGAGCGGCTGCGGGGCCAGTTTCGGATAGATGCAGGTGCTCCCGAGGAAAAGGAGCCGCCTGACCCCGTTCAGGTAGGCATGGTGAATGATATTGGCCTGGATCATCAGGTTGTCGTAGATGAATTCGGCCCGAAAGGTGTCATTGGCCACAATGCCGCCAACCTTGGCAGCGGCAAGAAAAACGTAATCAGGCCGCTCGTCGCGGAAAAACCGCTCCACCGCTGCCTGATCGCGCAGATCGAGATCCTGACGGCTGCGTGTAATGAGGTTCCCGTACCCGGCGGCTTGCAAACGTCTCAGGATGGCCGAGCCGGCAAGACCCCGGTGGCCGGCAACGAAGATCCGCGCCTCTCTATCCATTGGCCCGCTTGTCCCGTTCCGCCAGGGAAAGGTCAGCAGCCACCATCATCTCCACCAGGCTGTCGAAATCGGTTTTGGGCTTCCATCCCAACTGCGCACGGGCCTTGCTTGCATCACCGAGCAGCAGATCGACCTCTGCCGGCCGGAAATACTTGGGGTCGATCTCGATGACGATCTTCCCGGTCCTGCTGTCGATCCCCCGCTCTGTTACGCCGCTCCCCTGCCATTCCAGGGGCATGTCGAGCCGGGCGAAGACCTTTTCCGCGAACTCCCGCACCGAATGGGTCTCGCCGGTCGCCACAACGTAGTCGTCCGGCTCGGACTGCTGCAGCATCAGCCACATCGCCTCCACGTAATCCCCGGCAAAACCCCAGTCGCGCATCGCCTCAAGGTTCCCAAGATACAATCGGTCCTGCAGACCGACCTTGATCCGTGCCGCTGCCCTGGTGATCTTGCGGGTGACAAAGGTCTCGCCGCGTCGTGGCGACTCGTGGTTGAAGAGGATGCCGTTACAGGCAAAGAGATTGTAGCTTTCGCGGTAGTTGACGGTGATGTAATAGGAATATGCCTTGGCGCAGGCATAGGGAGAGCGGGGATAGAAGGGGGTAGTCTCCTTCTGCGGCGTCTCCACGACCTTGCCATAGAGTTCGGACGACGATGCCTGATAGAACCTGGTATTGAGCTCGGTCTCGCGGATCCCTTCCAGTATCCGCACCGCCCCCAGGGCATCGACCTCACCGGTATACTCCGGGACATCGAAGGAGACCCTGACATGGCTCTGGGCGCCCAGGTTGTAGATCTCGTCGGGCCGCACATCGCGCAGCACCTTGTTGATGGAGCTGGCATCGTTCAGGTCGCCATAATGGAGGAACATCCTCACCCCGGTCTCGTGCGGGTCGCGATAGATGCCGTCGATCCTGCCGGTATTGAACGAAGATGAACGGCGGATGATGCCGTGCACCTCATACCCCTTCTGCAACAGCAATTCAGCCAGATAGGAACCGTCCTGGCCGGTAATGCCGGTTATCAATGCTCTCTTCATGAACCCTCCCGAAGTAGATACTTATATCGTCTAAAATGGATTATTTCAAGGGATTCGGGAAAACATACCGAATCCACTCAGGTTTTCTGCTTTGCCATCTCCCTGAACTGCTGTTGCGAATCCAGGAGTTCCCGGTAGGTCCCCTGGGCGACGAGCCTCCCCTTGTCCAGGAGAAAGATCTGATCGCAATCCATGATGGTGGTGAACCGGTGGGCGATCATGATGATGGTCTTCCGTCCTGCCAGGGTCTGGATGGCCTCAAGGATTGCATCTTCGGTAATTCCGTCCAGGGAGCTGGTCGCCTCGTCCAAGACCAGAACCGGCGGATCGAGATAGAGGGCGCGGGCAATGCCGATCCGCTGCCGCTCCCCGCCCGACAGGCGCACCCCCCGCTCACCCACCACCGTGTCGTAACCGGCGGGAAGCTGATTGACCACGAAGTCGTGCAGGTTCGCACTCCTGGCAGCGCGTTCCACCGCTGCACGGTCGATCTCCGCTGCCGGAATGCCGAAGGCGATGTTGCGAGCCACCGTATCGTCGGCCAGGAAGATGCTCTGGGGGACATACCCCAGGTTCCGCTGCCAGACAGCACGGTTCTCCCCGTCAAGGGGGGTACCGTCCACCAGTATGCACCCCTGCTGCAGGTCGAGCAGCCCCAGGATCAGGTCGACCACCGTGGTCTTGCCAGCGCCTGATGGCCCGACAAAGGCCACGGTGGTGCAGGCATGGATGGTCAGGTCAAGGGCTTGCACTGCAGGAGCGGCGCTCCCGGCATAGCGGTACGATACGTCTTCCAGGCGGAGTTCCCCGGAGAAGGGAAGTCGTTCGCCCGATGGAGAATCCGGCAGGACAAGCAGTGCCGGATCAGAGCCTGCGAAGTCGCGGCAGAGCAGGTCCAGCGACGGCCGGTGGAACCGCGCAGTGGCGAGGCTGGAAAATGCCTGTTGCAGTGCAGGCATGAGCCGGTAGCCGGCCATGGCATAGAGGGTGATCAGCGGCAGGGCCGCCCCGATTGGCCGACCGGAACCCATCAGGTGGAGGATCAGCATGATCACGCCGCCAAAGGCGACGATCTCCATGAGATAGCGTGGCATCTGCGGGACCACGCTCCCGATGGTCTGATGCCTGGCAACCTGAAATGATGCACGGTGATAGCGGGACAGGAACTCCTGTTCTCGGCCGAACAGCTTTATCTCCTTGATCCCTCCGAACGATTCGGCAAGAATCCCTGCCATTTCCCGGTTCACCACGAGATGCTGCTCGCCATTCCATTTCAGCACCTTTCGCACCATGAGATAGAGGAGCGGGTAGAGAGAGCCGAGAACTATGACCAACAGCAGCGAAAGGAGCGGTCGCAAAAAGAGGAGCAGAAGGAGGATGCCGCAGACGGTGACGAGCCGTGCAGAAGCAAACAGGGTCGGATGGATGACGAAATTCACCGCATTGCTGACCTCGACGATAATATTCCTGTTCAGGCGGGAACTGTTGTCGCGTAGCGAATGCTCGAAGGGGCGACAGAGATAGACCGCCAGCAGGCGGTGGGAGAGCCTGTGGATCAGGAGTGCGCCGGTCCGGTGCAGGAAGGCGAGAGTAAAGGCGGCAATGAGATTGCCGACGACGATGAGGCAGAGAACCGAGCCACCGACGAAGAATGTGGCGTGTGCGGTATCGGCAAAGCCGGCAATCGAGACGAACCGTTCCAGGATAGGGTGAAGCTGGTGGCTGTCCGCCTGCGCAACCAGTGCCATGAACGGCATCACCGAGGCAACGGCAAACGTCTCGACCAGTGCGGTCACGACCATGCAGCACAGGAGGAAAAACAGTCGGCGCCGTTCAGGCTTCGACAACAGCGAAAAGGTCTTTGCATAGGTGGACAGGATCATCAGAAGACTACCCTTGGCAAGACGGAAGCATCAGATACATATCTGCTGCGAAAAAATACAGCCCCCCACAGGCAGAGGATCCTGGATCGCTACCTTTCACCGGTAGCGATCCAGGATCTTTTCGATAATGCCCGACGTGGACCGGCCATCCACGAACTGCACCAGCTCCACCCTGCCGCCATAGGACTCGACCAGTTCGTGGCCGACCACTCCCTCGCGGGTGTAGTCGCCTCCCTTGACCAGCACGTCGGGTCGAATCGCCTCGATCAGATTCAGCGGAGTATCCTCGTCGAAGATCACCACGAAGTCGACGCAGTCGAGGGCGGCCAGCAGATGGGCTCGCTCGGTCTCGCCGATGAGTGGCCGCTTCTCCCCCTTGAGCCGCCGGATCGAGGCATCGCTGTTCAGGCCAAGGATCAACAGGTCGCCGAAGGAGCGAGCCGCCTGCAGATATTTGACATGCCCCACATGGAGCAGGTCGAAACAGCCGTTGGTGAAGACGATCCGCTTGCGCCGGTCCTTAAGCTCCTTGACAAGACTGCCCAGTACATCCGGGTTCTTGATCTTCGTGTCGCTGTCCTGATGGCCACGTCCAATCTCGGCGATGATCTCCGCCGGTGCCACGGTCGAGGTCCCCACCTTGCCTACGGCAATGCCGGCGGCCGTGTTGGCCAGACGGGCAGCCTCGGCAACTCCGAGCCCGCACCCCATCGCCACCCCGAGCATTGCCAGCACCGTATCGCCGGCGCCGGTCACATCGAACACCTCGCGGGCAACGGTCGGGATATGGTCGGTGGTGCCATCTGCCTGGAACAGCGACATCCCCTGTTCGCTCCGGGTCACCAGCAGCGCGTCAAGGGTGACCTCGGACAGGAGCCTGGCGGCTGCCCGGCAGAGGCTTTCCTCGTCGCGGATGGCGATCCCGGTCGCCGCTTCCGCTTCCTTGCGGTTCGGGGTCAGCACGGTTGCGCCGGCATACTTGCCGTAATCGCTCCCCTTAGGATCGACCACCACCGGAATGCCGACCGAATAGCCGGCCGCGACAATTGTGGCAAGCACGTCGCGGGTAAGCACTCCCTTCAGGTAGTCGGAGACAAGGATCACGTCACAGTGGGGCACCTCGTCCCGGATGAACTCGATCAGGCGGGTTTCACTCTCCCTGGCCACAGCATCCCTGGTTTCCCGGTCGATTCGGACGATCTGCTGGTTGGATGCCAGCACCCGGGTCTTCTTGCTGGTCTTACGTTGGTGGTCGACAAAGATGCCGGCGACATTGACCCCCCGCGACATGAAGGCCTCCAAGAGCAGCTGGCCATTCTCATCGTCGCCGATGACACTGCAGGCCGATACCCGGCATCCCAGGGCCACCAGGTTGTTGACCACGTTCCCCGCACCGCCGAGACGGAGTTCCTCGCGCTGTACCTCCACCACCTGCACCGGCGCCTCCGGCGAGATGCGCTCCGCCTTGCCCCAGAGATATTCGTCGAGCATCAGGTCGCCGACCACCAGGGCCCGGATCTCCGGCGCCTTGGTGAACAACGATTCGATATCCTTGCGTTCCATGAGAGTTCTCCTCAACATCAACTCAAGGGAAAAGGGAGAGCATCGCCACCCCCTCCTCCCATTGCTATTTTCTTCCTATTACCCGGTCCAGCACCCCGGCAGCCAAAAGCGGCAGCATGATCTCGTGATGCCCGGTTATGGTGTACCCCATGCTCTTCCCTGCGGTGGGCCGTTTAACAACGTTCTGCAGCGGGCGGTAATGCTGTTGCATGTCGAAATTCGCCGTAGTGAAATGATCCACGTGATGACCGAGATTCTGTGCAATGGAGAGCGCCTTCAGGAAGACCTCGGGCAACAGCACCGCACTTCCCACGTTCAGGTAAACGCCACCATCCCCGAGTTCGGCAACCACCGAGGTAAGGAGACGGAAGTCGCGGAAGGTCGCCTCCCCCAGGATCGCCCCGTCCGCCGAGGGATGCTGGTGTATGATGTCGGTGCCGACCGCAACATGGACCGTCACCGGCACCTTCCTCTCGGCGCAGAGCGCAAGCAGGCTCCAGTGCCGGAACGGGTTCTGCTCCGCATTGATGAACCGGCCGACTGACTCGCCGTAGCCGAGACCGTCAGCCACCCCCTCCTTCAGCGCCCGATTGATATCGCGCCCCGTCTCTTCGGCCATGCCAAACAGCCCGGCATGCAGCACTGCCCCCACATCCTCGCTGGTGGCGCCGATGAGCGAAATCTCGTAATCGTGGATCGAACCGGCGCCGTTCAGGGCAAAGGCCGTGATCAGGTCGGCCTCCACAAGGCTGCGCAGCACCGGCTGCAGCCCGCACTTGATGACATGGGCACCCATGGCCATGATCACCGGTTTCCCCTTTTCGCGCGCCGCTGCCATGGCATCGATGACCCCGCGCAAAGACTGACTGCCGAGCTGATCCGGCAATGCCGCCAAGAGCTCTCCCACTGTCATTCCAGCCCGGATCTCACCGGCCTTGTGCTCGGCCATGACGACCTTGTTCTTCCGCTCGGACAGCGGATAGGTGGTAACCCCTTCAAGATCGATGGGCCGGTAACGCATGATTCATTCTCCCTTGTCAATAATTCCCAGCAATGAGCGTGCTTCTCCCAACACCGCATCGGTAGGGATCTCCCGGATCGACAGGTCGCTCGGATCGGGCTTGCCGTAATTGGGTCTGCCGCCTGCCGTGATGACCCGGTTTCGCTCCGTGGCAACGATACAACCGGCAGGCGTGGCACCGAAGAGGGTCAGCGACGGGACGTTCATGGCCCAGGCGATGTGGGTCGGGCCGGTATCGCCGCCGATCACCAGGTCTGCCCGGCCGATGGCGGCCTTGAGCCGGTTGAGGGAAAGGCGCGGCAATACCCGGCTATTGGGAGCAGCCGCAGCTATCCGCCGGGCCGCGGCCTCCTCGCGGTCGTTGCCGTGGCAGATCAGGATCGATACACCGAGCCGTCGGGCCACCTCGGCGAGCCGATCCTCCGGGTAGTCCTTGTAGGCGATGCTGGTACCGGCAACCATGACGACGTTCCTGCCGTCGGGGTCGAAATACTGCGCCACTGCGACGCGATCTTCGTCGGCAGCATCGAGGAACGGGGCATGGCAGGCCAGCTCGGCGTCGTCGACCGCAAACCCGAGGGCAACACCGGCCAGCCGGGCGTAGCGCCGCACGCCGATCACCTCGGCCGGCATGGCCACGGCCTCTCCATAGGCAAGGGTCGCCAGCGGCTCCTTGGCCACCCCGCGCCGGAAACCGACCACCCGGCCGCCGAGGCGGCGGGCGACCAGTGCCGACTTGATCATGCCGTGCATGTCGATGACGCAGTCGAACGGCCCGAGTCCGCTGAGCTTTCCCAATTCGTCCCGCAGCGATGCCAGGGAAAAGTTCTTCTTCAGCCCTTTCAGGCCGAGCTTGACGATCCGCTGCAGATCAGGGCTGTGATCCAGGATGTCGGCGAACCTGCTGTCCGCCACCCAGGTGATCTCCGCGTCGGGGTGATGGCGCCGGATCAGCTGCAGCGACGCCGCGCAGAAGATGATGTCCCCCAGCGACGAGAGCCTGACAATGGCGATCTTCATGGGAGAGAATTCCCCCACTGTGCCGATCCGGTCACGGCATCTCCCGGATGACGGCGCAAACCCTTTCGACCGCTTCCGGGGCAAGGTGGGGCCCCATGGGAAGGCTCAGCACCTCGTCGGCGATCTGCTCCGCCAGGGGGAAATCACCTTTCCCGTGCCCCAGGTCGGCATACGCCTGCTGCAGATGGGGCGGGATCGGGTAATGGATGAGGGTGCCGATCCCCGCCTCCTGCAACCGCCGCTGCAGCCCATCGCGGCGGCCGCACCGGATCACGTACAGATGCCAGGCAGGATCGGCCCAGGCGGGAACAGCCGGCAGCACCAGTTCGGTTCCGCAGAGCAGCTCGCCGTAGAGAGCGGCCAGCTCCGTGCGGCGGGCGTTCCAGGCGTCCAGCACCGTAAGCTTCACCCGGAGCTGGGCTGCGTGAAGCTCGTCCAGGCGGCTGTTGAACCCCGGCAGCTCGTTGACGTACTTCTCCCGCGAGCCGTAGTTTCGCAGCATACGCACCTGCTCCGCCAACTGGTCGTCGTTGGTGGTGACGGCGCCGCCGTCGCCAAATGCCCCCAGGTTCTTGCCGGGATAGAAGCTGAATCCCGCCGCGTCCCCCAGGCTGCCGGCACGTTGCCCCCGGTAGCGGGCGCCGTGGATCTGGGCCGCATCCTCCACCACCTTCAGGCCGTGGCGCCGGGCAATCTCGTTGATCGGGTCCATGTCGGCGGGCTGGCCATAGAGGTGGACGGCAAGGATCGCCCTGGTGCGGGGGGTGATCGCCGCCTCGATCCGGGTGGGATCGATGTTGCAGGTTGCTTCCACCGGCTCCACCGGCACCGGGATCGCCCCCGTATAGGAGACGGCCAGCCAAGAGGCGATATAGGTATTTGAGGGAACGATGACCTCGTCCCCCGCCCCGATCCCCATCCCGCGCAGGATCAGATGCAGGGCATCGAGACCGTTGCCCACGCCTATGCAGTGCCGCACCCCGCAATAGGCGGCAAACTCCTCCTCGAAGGCGGCCACTTCCTTACCGAGGATGAACCAGCCGCTCTCCATGACCCGCCGATACGCGGCATCGAGCTCAGTCTTCAGCTCCCGGTAGGGGGCCTGCAGGTCGAGAAAAGGGATCGTCATAGCCATTCTCCACGCTAGTTGTTACGCCCAATCGCCATTATTGCCCGGGCGCAGTACGTTGAAGCAGTTTCCTGACCCCTTCCAGCATGGCATCAATGGAGATGCTCAACCGGCAATCAGTGTCTTTCTCGCACTGCTTGTTTAGGCAGTCAGTACATTTCAATGGAGATTGCAGTGTAATGTGACAAGCACCTCGGGGTCCCGTTCGTCTGGAATCTGTAGCGCGGTAGAGCGAGAGCGTAGGTGTGCCGACCGCTGCAGCCATATGCACAGGTCCACTGTCGCATCCGACAACCAAATCGACTTTTCTCAAAATAGCGGTGAAACCTTTCAGTGACATTTCGGGAAGCAGCCTTGCCTGACGGCCTATGCCGGCGGCAATTCCCTCAGCCACGCTACGCTCCCTTTCGCCTGACGATGAAAGGAGTATGGTGCTGTCGGAGAATTCGGCAATTATCATTTTCCCCAACTCAACCCACCCTTGTTCGTACCACAGCTTGGTTTCCCATGTGGTCCCCGGATGAATCAACACCACAAGCCCATCACCTAGCGTTGCAAGGAACGCCTCGGCCTCACCCTCCTCAAGGCTATCCGTATGAATGTCCGTGCAGAGCTGCATTCCTGAATAGTCGCGACCAAATGCAGAAGAGACGATTCGCAGGCAGCGGTCAGTCACATGGTAGTCCTGTCGCCTGAACATAACCGAAGATGTAATGAAATAACGATTCAACGGCTCACGTGCCTGATCGGGCGTCACCCCCACCCGGCGTGGAGCCCCGGAAAGCCAGGCAACGATGCCGCTCTTGGTGTTGGTCTGCAGGTCGAACGCAATGTCGTAATCACACCCCATGATCTCCTCGCGAAGGGCTGTCGCCTCACGCCATGTCTTGCGAGAGAAAGGATGCTTCTTCCATTCTTTAGTCCGAATGCAGTGGATATGCGCAAGCTGCGGATTCCCTTCCAATAGCCCCCTGAACCGCTCTTCAACAACCCATCCGATTTCTATCCCAGGTCTCACCTTGTGCAGATAGTCCAACACCGGAAGGGCGTGCACCACGTCCCCGAGGGCGCTCATTTTGACTATCAACACTTTTGGATGTTTCACATCGTATCCAGAACAGCCGGCATAATGTCGCTCAGAAAAACTTGGGCCGAAGCCTCTTAAGCAGGGAGCAAACTATAGCAAAACGGAGCGATTCTTTCCACTCTCGCGGACACTATATTTTTCAAACCCAGGCATATCGGCATGTTAGCACCGGGCAGTCCTCCTGACATGCCGCAATAAGAATTGACTTTGCCCGTGGCAGAGCATAAATTTGATGTTCTTTTCCCGGCACATCGGCATGATTCGTATGTTATACAGGTCCCGTGCCTGTGATTATGGCCGCAACGCCGATTTTATTATATTCTCCGAGCACCATATGCAGCAATCGGTTTACAGATAATGGCTTGGGTCCATTGCCACCATCAAACGAAAAAGGCTTTAGTCACATGTGCCACGAGTATTTACTAACCATCGCGATCCCAACATACAACAGGTACAGATATGTCAAAGAACTAATCCCGGAATTACTCAATCAGTGCGACGAAGCTGATCCTGGTGCTGATACTATAGAAATAGTCATATCGGATAATGCCTCAACTGATGAAACAGGCGACTATTTTCGCAGACTTGATCACGACAGGATTGCATATTTCCGCAACGTCAATAACATTGGTGCCGATGCAAATTTCATTGAATGTGTAAAAAGGGGAAAAGGTAAGTATATCTGGCTCTTCGGTGACGATGAATTGTTATGCCCCAATTCTGTAAAAAATGTGGCGGGTATTCTATTGAAATACGACATTGCCCTACTGATTACAGAAAGCGCTTTTAAAGAATCCCGCTATTTTGAATCATATTCGGATGCATTGAAATATTCGCTCAAAATAGACCGGCTTTTCCCTGTTGTGCATACCCTTATAACAGCCAATGTTTTTTTAAAACAGATATTCGACATAGATTTTGCTCGTACCCATTTACCAACAAATTATGGCCACATGTATGGCATCATGAACGGCCTGAGACACGGGGGTGTCTACGTCTGCGGGAAAGATAATAAAATTATCAAAATACGTGACATTAGAGCCGATTTTCATGACCCTTTAATTGATATCGAAAAAAAGCTCGTAAAATATGTGTGCTTTGTCGGTAACACATTCAATTGCTGGCCTGCAAAATTCAACGTCTGGTATTTTTATACCATTAAAAATAAAATAAAAAGTTCTGCTACATACAATAAATTCAGAAAATACCGTAAAAAAGTTTTTTCTCTGCTAAAACCTGCCAGCAAATAGCAACATATCAGAAAAAACCTCCGCTGCCACAATATCCATGTCTGCAACTGCAGCATCAGGCAGCATAACCATGAAATATCACGGGGAACTACATGGCCATAACGTTCCCGCTTTAATCAACATTGAGAATCGGCTCCTCAATGATGTGGTTGCAGTCGAATCCAGCCTTCCGGTGCGTTACAGTGCGTGCCATATGTCTTGTCCTTGAACCATTTCGCAGGCGCAACAACGGTTTTATCCGGATTATTGTTCAGCCATGCCCCCCACCAACTGAATGTACTGTTAGCAATAATATTGCACCTACACATTGACATCAGCACAATTTCATAATTTGGCCTGAAAGCATCTTGTGGTGCTACATAATTGACTTTGCACTTGAAATTTATATTTGACTTGACCCATTCAACATCATCTGAAAATACATAATAATCACAATTACCGTGTTTATTACTTATTATATCTATCGCATCATTATAATAATTACTATCAAGGTGTACAACTTCATCGAGTGTAGCGTAATCCCCCCGTCTTACATGAATGGAAACTGCGGTAGACGTTGCCAGTTTATTTTCAAGCGATTCGTCTCTTACATCAAAATGCTTCAGGACAAATTCCTTCTTGATAATGTCACAGATATCCGCAAAATATTTTTCATTGGCCCAATAACCGTCAAGATAAACATTTTTGTTAACACCCAGCAACTGAGAGTTAAAAGGTTCCCGGAATGGTTCCCGGATATAATTTCGCCATTTTATGGGAATCATTCCATACAGCTTTCTGCCTAACCTTTTTTCCCATCTAACAAGCCGGCAGATCTCATCGTCACTCGCAACTTGCCCCTGAATATCGAATTTATTCAGCGCAAACGTTCTCGGCGTAGATGCTCCAAAGTCTTCAAACCAATGCAAATCAAATTTCAGTTCAACATTGTTGATCAACGCGGTTCTTCTCCCCATGGCATACTGAAACATCTGATTGCCGAGTCCGCCATGGATTTTCACAATCACCATCTGGCGCAATCCTCCCAAGAAACATGGCAGATGAAACTGCTTACACCGAAGGAATCAAACGGAATACTCAAATATAAAAAAAGCTAGCGTAACAGCTAGCAGGCATCATCTATCACTCACATAAAGTACTATCACAATCAGATTATTGTTCAAAGTTTTAATTACATAACAGGTAATTACGCAGTATAAATATTTATTTTTTAAGCCACAATGTCTTCCAGCTTCTTGATTTTCTTGGATGCGTATCAAGCGACTTGTCCCAATTTGATTGCGTGATAATGCCAAGATAATTCTCAGCAAGAATTTTTTCTGTCTCCTTTAACGCAACACTCTCATCATACTGTTCTTTATAATGATATACTTTAAAAAGTGGTTCTACCGGTATCAATGGAATTGGTTTGTAATAAAGCAATGACTCCCCATACCACAGCATTTCATTGGGGAACATGGTGATCATCTCGGCAAAACTCAACTGGTTGGATGCTGCATAACCGTCCGCGAGCATTCTCCAAACCTCGACATTGCAGATGATCGGAGTTGGCCCAAAATCATATATCCTCCCGGGGCGCTCAAAATATTTCTGCGCGGTTGACCGATCCTTGATGAAATTTCTCCTGATCTTGGCCAATCCGTTTCTGGCGGCAAACCCCAACAGTTCCTTCCCTTCATGCATCACGGTATATGGGATGGCATCATCGTACATGAAATCATTAACACCGAAATCGCGAATGAAATAAGAATCGGAGTCGATCATGAGATAGTTCCGGCACACGCCCAATCGCCAGAATTCAGATTTCACGACCTGCTGCAGGTGGTTCCCCGGCATACTCCCCACCAAGGACTCAGTATGGAGCTGGTTTGCAGATAATATCTCTTCATCCACAAGCAGGGTAAGTTCATCGATGCCGGCAAGTTCCTTACGAAATAACGGCAGATCACTGCGCGGCACTGAAAGATAAAACGGGATACCGTCCCTATTGAACCGCTTCACACTCTCTGCCAGGCGCTTTGCGCGGAGCAGATCGTTTCTGTACGATTTGCAGAACAAGACAATCGTCTTCATGATACGGGTCTGTCCTCTCGTTTACGGGGTTCGCGTGCAACACTGGCAGCTATTTCCACTATTTTATCAACGGCATTTTGCACAGTGAACGGCGCAAGTGTTTCACAATCGGTCAACTCGCCCGCTTCCCATTTCTTGAGCAGAAGATACAACGCATCCTTGAGACCTTTCACATCAAGGGCATTGAGGGAAATCTGCCCCCGCTGCTGTAATATCTTTGTCAGTTGTTGATTATTCCAGATCAGACCGATAATCGGGCGCTTTGACCAGAGATATTCAAACAACTTTGACGGGATGTATTCTTCGCAGAACGGATCACTGCCATGCAGAAGGATCAGGGCATCGACCTGGCGCATCGCCTCCAAAACCTGTTGCCTGCCGCTTTTCCCGGTAAGTGGATTGCTCTCGAGCCGACCATGTTCTACAACGACCTCCTGCAGGGGAAACTGCTGGAGCGCTTTTCGTGACAGTGAATCAAGGTGTGCACCGTAGATATCGACCTGCACCAGCCGCTTATACTCGGGATAGTCCTGCAAAAGCCGATACAGCGCTTCAATGAAAACAGCAAGGTTTCTGGTTTCAGCCAAGGAACCGAAATGCCCGAAATGAACTTTCTCTTGACGGCGATAGACAACACCCTGGAAGTCCGGTTCCTGGACACCGGGAATTATCATATACCCACGGTTACCCAGTGTTGGGTTTCTCGCTAGTGCCTTGGCCAGAGCCCCCTCGGTAAACCACCAGGCAGCATCAGCCCGCTCGCAGATCTTTCTCTCCAGGTAGGCTGCCCATTTATATGCCGTACCGGTCCCTCTCCAGTCGCCATGGATCATGGGATCATGCAACTCCGCAATCCATGGAATGGAGAATTTTTTAGCCAGCAAATAGCCGGCAAAATGGGCAGAGTTGGCGCCGCCGGTTGAATAGATGAGCAGAGGGCGCTTCTCGCGTGCGATTCGGCATCCCTTGAGATAAGCCATGAAAAACCATGACCATTGGCTCTCCAGATGAATGAACGCTCTTTCCACAAAATAGAGCGGAAGGAGCAGAACATTTGCCAAGCCTTTTGCAAGCCGATAACTCGCTGGGTTGCGAAAATGCTTTTTCAGGATATGCCGAAGGTCGAACTTTAACCCTGAAGGGGCTATTGCAGGGACCTGATAATGCTCCAGCGCGCTGTCCTTCTCTCCGGTCTGGGCGCTTATCACAATCGGAACGATGCCTTTTTCAATCAGATAGGGAATTTTATCGGTAATTGTCTGGCTTGCTGCCCGGCCATCCATATTGAATGCGTGCGAAATGATGAGCCACGTCTGGCCTGCTGGTTTGTGCAACGGTTCAGGCATGCTTCACCTTGTCCTCATTGGTTGGCGCAAAATTCCCGGCAACTCCATGCTTCAGGAGCAGGTCGACGGCCGCCAACACCTCGTCAGTAGTAATTTCTGTCATGCATGGGCTTTCAAACGTGCCTCCATCATCACACCCTGCCTTACCACACGGCACGCATTCCATATCCTTTTGAACAACCGCAATATTCCCCCGCCGCAACACCCCTCTGGTCTCAGGACAGCACTGGCCAGGTTCGCCCGGATTGAACCAAGGAAACCAACGTGACGTAAAAGTCGGGCCGTACAGAGCGACCATAGGTATCCCGGTGCTTGCGGCAAGGTGGGTCACGGCAGTGTCAAGGCCGAGATAGAACGCAGCCCGGCTCAAGAGACAGGTTATTTGATTGAGTGTCAGCTCACCCTCTATCAATACAGGCCTGATTCGACATCGTCCCGCGGTATCAACCAAGAGTCTTTTCTCCTCTGGTGCGGGAGAAGAGGTCCAGATCGGCTGCAAACCGTATCGACGTGCAATTTCGTCACTCACTGTGGCAAAGCGATCCAATTTCCAATACTTGTAAATCCAGCGGGCGAACGGATGTACCACAAAAAACCGGCCACTGCAGTTTTCCCTTCTGAGAAGGGCTTCCACCCTGGATTCGTCTTCTGCATCCCAGAAAACCTTGACTGTCAGGCGTTCTGCCGGTATCCCCAGCGAATCGGCCACCAACTCGCAGTATCTGGCTACCGGTATATCTTCAGGAAATTTCAGGGGATGGGTAAAAAGAGCCCTTTTCCAAATATCTTTCCAGAATGACCCTCCCCGATAGAACCCCACACGCTGGTGCCTGCCGGCAAACAGAACGGCTGAATTCCCCCTGTCAGACGCATTCATATTGATGGCGAGGTCGTAACGACGGAATATCTCCCGGAAATAATTTTTTCCCTCTTTAGCCGAATAAAGTACCCGACGCACCCGGGGGTCCTGTTCCAGAAACTCCCCGGTACCCTTCCCCACCAGGATATCTATGTTTGACTCCGGATAAGCTTCCTTCAACAGGCCGATAAGCGGAGTCATCAGGATTACGTCGCCGATCAGACGTATGCAGACAATCAGGATGGTTTCTGGAGGCTTGATCACGGTTTTTTCCCAGTATCCTGAGCAGCGGCCAATTCGCGCAGTTTCGCATACTTGTAAAATACCGATACGGCATTTGATACAGAGATGGCAAATCCGGCAAAACCATCCATAAACCCCTTTTGGAGAAAAAAGGTCTTTATAAAGGCATAGAACGGCCTGAAAACGACCTGGCTGAGGCGACTCCTTCTCCCTCTGTCAAGTAATTGCGTTGCGCCAATATCCGTATACCGGTTCATTTTTGCAATAAGGTCAGTAAAACCGTCAAAAGAGTAATGGAGCAACTCCCCCTTGCACTGCCCCGTTTCTCCGCTCACAACGACTTGTTCATGGACCATTTCCGAAGAAAATCTTGCCTTGCGCCGGTCAAAAAGCCTCACTGTCCGGTCAGGATACCAGCCGCAGTGGCGAATCTCGCTGGTTCCGAGAAAGGTGCGCCTGGGAATGGAATAGGCTGTTCTCAAATTATTGCCGGAGAGGATCAACTTGATCTCGGCGGCAAGTTCCGGAGTCACCCGTTCATCACAATCGATATTGAGCACAAGGTCATGAAGGGCAAGGTCGACAGCTGCCTGCTTCTGAGGTCCGAACCCCTTCCAGGGGATGTCAAAGACCCTGGCGTGCTTACTGCGAGCTATTGCGGCTGTGTCGTCCGTACTTCCCGAATCCAGCACCACGATATCGTCTGCCCATTTCACACTCTCCAGGCAGTCGCCGATATGGCGGGACTCATTGAATGCAATGACAACTACCGAAATTTTCCTGGGTTCACCCACTGCAACCTCGTTCATGGTTCTGCCATCAATATCCGGTAAAGGTGTTCGCCGCTGTTTTCCGCCTGGAGGGCCTCTCCTGCCCGCCGCGCATTTCCCCGATACGTTTCGTAGTCCGCCATGATGCGGCGTACCGCATCCAGAACAGCAACCGGTTCAACTTCTGCAACTACCTCTCCGGCGGAAAATCGGGAGACTACACGTGCAATCCAGGTCCCGGACAAGGCTACTACAGGTGCGCCGCAGCTCATGGCGTCAAGGGTGATGCCGCTGATGCGATCCGCAAAATCCTGCCTGTCATAGAGTTGAAGACAGATGGCCCCGTTAAAGAGCCAGAAATACTCATCCAAGGGGAGAGTTTCAGACTGGAAGGTGAGTGGTGGATAACTGAGAGCCGCCATTCGTGCCAAAGCCTGACGCGTTGCGTCGTCGTATTTTCCGTAGTGGTCGGGCGAAGACTGAACGATCATGGGAATATTCTCGCCGCATTCCTCGAGATGAGCGACAAAAGCCGCAATATGCACTATGCCTTTGTCTGCCCGCGCTGCACCTGCGCTGAGAATGTGCCTGAATCCCGGAGCCTGCTGCTCCGCCACAGGGCAGGAGGTAATGGGATAGGGCACCACCTGGACGTTTTTAAATGCGCAATCGCGCAACTGAGCCGCAATCAGTTCTGTCGGTGCAAGCAGGACGAGACCAGGCTGACGCAGAGCGATCCGTCTCAGCTGCAGCTGTTTTTTTTCATCGAGACGCAGCCAGTGAATAAAGCAAAATACTTTCCTTGGAGGGATTTCTCCTCTGGCCGCCCAATCCAGCAGCAGCAGGTCTGTCCGACCGGCAGTTGCGACAAAGACTCGACCGGGCTGGCGGAGAAGGGCACGGTAAAGGAAATACCCCTGCACCTTTCGCCACCGCCGGTGAAAATACCCCTTAACCTTGACCAGTGGGAGAAAATCGGAGGGGGTATATTCCTTCCCCGCCCAAAGCATGATCTGCGCTGGAGTTCCTGCCGCTCCACAGATGCTCCGGACAAAACTGGAACAGTGTCCGGCATCGCTCACCAGGGTCGGTTCAATGATGTGGAGTGGACCTTGCATTTTAATACCCCAGAACCCCTGCAAAACAGACCTTCATCCCAGAGACACCCGTCTCTGGAGTTCCAACGCTGCGGCGACCACGACCTCAGGCGTTACCGATGTCATGCAACGATGGTCGGTGGGACACTCCCGTTTCATACACGGTGCACATGCAACCGTTTCGCGGACCACTATGGCATGTTCGGCCAGAGGATAGGTGGAAGCATGGTCGGTAGGGCCAAAAATGGCCACCAACGGTACGCCAAAGGCAGCAGCAATGTGCATCGGCCCGGAATCATTGGTAATAAAAAAATCGCAACGTTTGATCAACGCCATCAATTCACGCACCGTCATAGTCCCTGCCAGGTTCACACAGCTTCCGGAAAGCTCCCGTTCGATGTCAGCGGCAATCGCGATCTCGCCAGGACCACCAGTAATCACGACCCGGGCATCCCAGGCAACTGCAAGCTCAGCGGCAACAGCGGCGAACCGTTCGGGATACCAGCGCTTTGCCGAACCATAGGTAGCACCGGGGTTGATGCCGACAACGAAGTCTGAGGGAGCAATACCCCGATTCTCCAACCGTTTTGCCATGCCCAGGTCTTCATCAGATGTGGTTGCCAGAAGTTGGCCTTGATCATTGCCCGATATGCCAAAATGCCGGAGCATGGCCAGATAATTGACTGTCTGGTGCTCACCCTGCGGTTGAAGGGACATGGGAAAACCATGGGTCAGGAGAAAACCGCGGCCATCGCTACGGTTTCCCAGACGACGGGGGATTCCGGCAAGCCAGGTGATCAGTGCGGCATCAAAGGCATCTTGCAACAGAACAGCAAGATCGAACTGCCGCTGTTTTAGTTCTGAAGCCAGCCGGAAACGTCCGGAAACCCCCTTGTGCCTCTCCGCACGGTCGTACACTATAACCTCATCCACCCATGGATGGGGGGAAAAGAGCTCGGCAACCATTGGGTTGGCCAGGATGGTAATGCGGGCATCGGGGAACGCTGCCCGCACCAAGCCAATGGCAGGGGTTGTCATCACCGCATCCCCAATCCAATTCGTGGCGCGGACCAGAATCCGCTGAATTCCGTTCCGGTCGATACAGTTAGCTTTCACACCGCATGTCACAATGGTCAAATCTTCTCTGCCTCGTCCACGAGCATCACGGGAATCCCTTCTCGAACGGGATAGCGGAGCCGGCACGCAGGACAGGTGAAAGCCGCTTCGTTCGCCTCCAGGTCAAGCTTGCCTTTGCACTGAGGGCAGACGAGGATGGATAGTAATTCTGGTGACAATGGCATAGATTAGTCCTCTCCCATCAAATTCAGACGCATACCTCCGCGGGGCTTCTGCGGGGGCAACGATCTGATTGATATTGAACAACCTGCTAATAAATGAGCCCAGGGTGCCAATACCCTATTTTTTCTCCAGCACGTCCCGAGTCACCTGCTCGACGATTGTGGAGACAAAGTATTCCGAACTGAACATCCTGGAATTATCACCCCTAAGAAACTCTGCGATATCCGACTGATACCGAGCATACTCCTCACATGATATCGAAACGAGAAATTCATGCACTGCTGCCGTATCCGCAAATCTGCGACGATCTATGAAACAGCCTGCTGGAATATAGTCCGTCACGTTGTCTGCTCCCCAGTAGATGGGTACGCAGCCGGCCAGAAGGCTATCGAAGATCTTTTCGGTAATGTAGTTGGATAAATCGCGGGTGTTTTCATAACAATAGGAAAACCTGCTCCGTTTCAGCACTTCCCTTTTGTCATGCACCTCTCCCCGATAGCTGGGGAACGGTTTATGGCCAAAGAGCTGGCTTCTCAGTCGAGCAATGCGCCGTTTGGCCTTTGGCCAGAAACCAAAGGCAGGCGAAGGTTTGGCCCACCCCATACCATACAACTCAAACTTTTCAGGCGCGTTTCCCTCGTACCAGCGTATGGTATTTATACGTTCAAGATACAGATCCGAAGCCAAGGCCTCGCGAAAGGCTTTATTTGCGTTGATGATGCAACTGAAGATATCTCGCTCTGCAAACGAGGGCGTCGGCTCAAATGTGAGCTGATTTGGAACCAGTATTTTCCGAACATTCGGCAAATCGAGCAACCTGGCATCCCAGGCAAAAACCTTGGTGAATCTCCTGCAGTACTCTCGATCTTCATTCAGTCTGTTGATATTTGGGTTTTCCAGTGCAATGAGATACTTTGGAATGCCGTCTGCGACAAACGGCCGCCCTTCCACATGCAGATCAAAAGCGATCTTTCTTCCCTGATTGACATCGGGAGTGTTGATTTCTATCCCGTTGTCGAGAAAAGCCTGTCGAAGAAGCCTGAAGGTATAGGTTGGATTATAGCGGTGCGTTCTGTCCTCCAACGAAAACATCGAGTTATTGCCATGACCTTCGGCAATGATATTCCCGTAGAGCTTCATTTCGCACTCCATTTAACCACCAAGCGGATTGCCTGAGCCTTGTAGTAATCAAACCTGCAATAGTGCCGCAAACGATAGTTTTTCATAAAAGCACTGAACAAGCGATGCCTTTTCGTATGAGAGTCGACATGGGACTTGAGAATCTTCTTGTATATAAACGAGCGGTAATCACTCAACAATCCTTCACCAAGTTCTGCTTTGTACTGTTTGATGTATCCGAGAAAACGGAGACGATCCCGCATCGATTCTACTTTCCCATCGCTATTTTCATGAATCCGGTAGGTCATGAGCGGCTTATTGATCCAAACGATAGGGCCTTGTCGTACAAGGTTCAGAAGCCATGTCACGTCGGCATACTTGCCCCCACGAACAGGGAGCCGGAGATCGCCGACCAGCCGACGATTATAGATATAGCCGGGAAATGGAGCGATTCCCGATTGGGCGCGTGAAAAATATCGCCGGGCCAAGTCTCTCGGTCTGGTGATCACTTCCTGATTTCTGAAAGAACAAAATGAGGTGCGCGATTCCAGCACACCGAACGTCTCAATCCTGGAATTGCAACCACAAGCAATAGCCATCGGATAGGTAGCCATGCATCGTTGCATTTCTTCGACGAAACCCGATTCCATCATATCATCATCATGAAACAGGCAGAAATACTCGCTTAGGGCCTCCTCGATACAGCAGTTAAAATGTTCCAGCGGCTGCAGCATTGGAGACCGGCGAATATAGTGCACCCCAGGAAAATCAGACCTGACCATCTGCTCGACATCGTCGTTGCTTGAATTGTCTGATATTACCAGCCTGAAGGCCTGGCAGGTCTGGTGAATGGCCGACCGAATTGCCTGCCGCGCAAAATCAGGCCTGTTGTGACAAAGTATAAATACAGTCAATAATTCCATCAACTAAACCGGATGCTTGGCATGCACTGTATTTTCAAGGGCATGTTCAAGTGGCAGCGAGTCATCCAGATAGAGTTCCAGCAAGGCAACGCAACAATCGCCCAGGATGCCGCGATACGTCTGGAGCTTCACGGCATCCTTTGCAGTTGTTATGAGGCAGTTGGCCTTCTTTGTCTGTTTGAGCCGGCCCAGCGCCTCCAGTTCGTCCTTCCCGTAGGGGGTATGATCGGGAAACGCCACCGTTGCCACCAGGCTGATCCCCTGCTCCTCGAGGCCGTTAAAGAATGCCGTTGGATTGGCAATGCCGGCAAAGGCAATGACCCGGCGCCCGACCAGATCTGCCAGAGGGTGCGGCTCCCCTCCCCCCAGCGGGGCATATCCGGTCAGGCGGTGCGTCGAGGTGCAGTACGGCAGGGATGGCAACAGCTCGTGAACAGGTGGCAGCGCGCCTGCAGAGCGGGTAAAGATGACCAGGTCTGCCCGCCGTGCAGCAGATGGCGGTTCACGCAACATGCCGGCGGGCAGGGTATGCCCCGTGGCAAAGGGATTTGTGCCGTCCAGGAGCAGGATGTCCAGATCCCGTCCGAGCCGCTGATGCTGGAATCCGTCATCGAGGAGGAAGATATCCGGGGCAAGCTGTTTCATGGCCAGACATCCGGCCAGGTAGCGATCCGGTCCCATTACCACCATCAATCCGGGCTGGGCAGAAGCCAGCAGGCAGGGCTCGTCACCCGCCTCGGCAGGAGAAAGGAGCAGGCCGGTGCCATCCGCGACGATCCTGGTTTCCCCCTCCAGCGATCCTCCATACCCCCTGGTCAGGACCACCACCCGCTTCCCCCTCTCCAGCAGGAGCCGGGCGATGAGCAGGACCGTCGGGGTCTTGCCGGTCCCCCCGACAGTGATGTTCCCCACTGAAATCACCGGCCTGGGCAACCGGCGGGAAGGGATGATTCCGGTCCGGTACCCGAACGCCCTGATCTTCATGACCAATCCATAGGGGAAGGAACAGAGCACAAGGAGGGCAAAGACGAGCCGGTCGACCAGACCCCGCCGCGAACCGGCGACCAGCTCCCTGAAGTACGCTTCGCCTTTCACGCTTCACCCCTGAGACATTGTTCGATCGCTGCCAGGTGCCGGGCGGTTGCCCCCCCTTGTTCCAGGACCAGCCGCCGGCCATTCTCTCCCATGCCGGCCCTGCGGGCGGCATCGTCCAGCAGGGTCGTCAGTGCCATTGCCAGCTGCTCGCCGTCGGCAACCTGGAGCGCGGCATCAGCGGCAAGAACCAGCGCTGAAATCTCGCGGAAGTTGGTCATATGCGGGCCGATAATGACCGGTACCCCCAGCGAAGCCGGTTCCAGCACATTGTGCCCCCCCACCGGCACCAGGCTCCCTCCTACAAAGGCCACGTCCGCCAGACCATAGAGGCGCATCAGTTCGCCGATGGTGTCCACCAGCAGCACCTCGCCCGCGGCGAGTTCCGCCTCACGCCCGGCCAGGGAGGATCGACGGACATATGCCAGTCCTGCCTGCTGCAGCAGATCGGCCACCTCCGCTGCCCGCTCTGGATGCCGCGGTACCAGGACCAGCACAGCCTCTTTTCCCGCACCGACCAGCCGGGAAAAAGCGGCAACGACCTGCCCCTCTTCGCCGGGATGGGTACTGCCGGCAACGATGACAGTTGCCGCTTCCGGCAGACGATACTGTAGTCTGCAGGCGAGACGCTCCGCCGCGGAGACGTTCCCTACAGGGATGTCGAACTTGAGGTTGCGGGCCACCTGTACCCTTGCCTCGTCGGCGCCAATGGCGATGATCCGCCGGGCATCCTCGCTGCTCTGCATGCAGAAGGCACCGACCGTGTCCAGCACCGGCCGGAAAAGCCGCCGGGCCTTTAGATAGCGCCCGAACGAACGATCAGAGATCCGACCATTGGCTATCAGGGTCGGGATGGACCTGTTGCGCGCCTCGCGCAGGAAGTTCGGCCAGAGCTCGGTCTCCACGATGACCACCAGGCCGGGGTCGATCTGGCGCAGCAGGCGGCGCACCGCCCAGGGGTAATCGAAGGGAAAGCGGATGCAATGGTCGACCCAAGGGATCTCCTGGGCAACCACGCGGCCGGTCTCGGTCATGTTTGAAAGCACCAGAAGGCGCTCCGGGAACCTCTCCTTCAGCGCCTTGAGCAGAGGACGGACAGCTATGGTCTCACCCACCGATACGGCATGGACCCAGATCGGGGGAGGTCCTCCAGGGGTCAAAACCGGTGCCTGATCGACAAACCCGAACCGCTCCAGCAAAGCTGCCGGACGCCCCCTGCTCACAGAACGGTACAGGTGATAGCCGATGATGAACGGCAGGGCACACAGGAGCAGGATATTATAGAGCAGGTACATGTATGAGCTCGCAAAGGCCGTGTGACATGAGACAAGAAGTACGCGCCGCTCTCATCCCGAACCGGAAGAGACTAGCTGCCTGAGGAGCTGGTATCTCATCCGCGTTGGTGCTCCGGATGCAGGCAGGTTCACGTTTCACGCTGCACGATTCAGGGCCAGTTGGTCCGCCCGGTTCGTCGTCTCCCGGAGGGCCGACTCGATCCGTTGGCGAAACGCCTCCAACTCCTCACCCTTCTGGTAACGGAGAGGCTGGCCGATAACATAGACGCCCCGTGAAAATGGCTTGGGAATCAAGAGACGGTCCCAGCTCTCGATGAGCCAGCTCCGGGACGCGGAAAACGCTACCGGTATGATCGCCCTGCCACTGACCATGGCCGCCTGGGCAACACCGAGCTTTGCTACCTCGGCTGGGCCTCGGGGCCCGTCCGGGGTAATGGCCAGATCATTGCCGGCATTCAGCAGGCGTACACACTCCCGCAGCGCCGCAACTCCCCCCCTGGATGATGACCCCCGTACCAGACCGAACCGGAAACATTTCATGACGTCCGCGATCAGTTGTCCATCACGATGCATCCCGATCAGGACATGCAGCCTCTTGCCGGGATAGGCAAACGGGACCATCAGCAGCCGGCCATGCCAGAAGATGCCGATGACCCCTTCGGCACGGCTGACAAAATCCCTGAAGATCTCCCCCCCCACCGTTTCGATCCGCAGGGTCAGACGAAGCAGATGGATCAGCAGGTAGATGATCACGGCCAGAGGCCGGCCCGACAGCTTGCGGACAAATGCGCGGCGTAGTGCTTTCATTCCTTGAATTGCATGTCGTACAGCTTGCGATAGAGACCGTTTGCCGCCAACAGTTCACCATGGGTACCGCTCTCGCGGGTGACACCGTTTTCCAGCACCACGATCCGGTCGGCCCGGTAGATGGTGGAGAGGCGATGGGCGATGACAAAGGTGGTCCGATTGGCCATGAGGTTTTCCAGGGCCTGCTGCACCATCTGCTCGCTCTCGGTGTCCAGGGCGCTGGTCGCCTCGTCGAGAATCAGGATCGGCGCATCCTTGAGGATCGCCCTGGCTATGCAGAGTCGCTGCCGCTGACCGCCCGAAAGCCGCACCCCGCGATCGCCGATGTTGGTAGCATACCCTTCGGGCAAAAGATCCACGATGAAGTCGTGGGCAAAGGCCGCCCTGGCTGCCGCTTCCACCTCGGCATCGCTGGCATCCGGCTTGCCATAGCGGATGTTGTTGGCGATGGTGTCATTGAACAGCGTGGTTTCCTGGTCGACCAGGGCAACCTGGCGCAGGAGGTCGGTCAGGCGCACGTTGCGGACATCATGGCCGTCAATGAGCACGGCACCGCCGGTTACGTCGTAGAATCGAGATATCAGCGAGACCAGGGTGGTCTTGCCCGCCCCGGACGGCCCCACCAGGGCGATGACATCACCCTTTTTCGCAGAAAGGGTTATCCCCTGCAGCACATTCTCATCCTGGTAACTGAAGGTGACATCGCGAAACTCCACGTCCCCCCGCACCCTGTCGAGCGGCTTCGCATGGGGCGAGTCAACGATCTCCGGCTGAGCATCGATGATCTCGAAGACCCGTTCGGCAGCACCGAGAGAGCGCTGGATGGAATTGTAGGTCCCGGAGAGCTTCTTGATCGGATTGTACATAAGGACCATGGCTGTCACGAATGAGAAGAACTCGGGGGCGGTCATCTTCCCCCCCATGACGCTGGCGCCACCGGCCCAGACCACGGCAGCAACCCCGAAGGAGGTGATGAATTCCATCATCGGCGTGGAAAGCGCCTCGTATTTGATGGATCGTCGCATCACACCGTAAAACTGGGTATTGTTGGCGGAGAACTTCGCCACTTCCCGCTCTTCCAGGCCGAATGCCTTGATCACCTTGATGCCCGCATAGGTTTCCTGAAGAATACCGGCAATGTCACCCAACTTTTCCTGCCCCTGGCGGGAAAGATTCTTGATTCGACGGCCAATTTTCTGCGCCGGATAGATGGTCAGCGGCACAACAACAAGAGAAATCAGCGCCAGTTGCCAGTTGCGGTAGAATACCACCCCCAGGAGCGACACTGCCGAGATGCAGTCACGGAACAGGCCGGTGACCACCGTTGCCACGCCTTCCTGCATGGTCCCCACATCGCTCAGGACACGGGCCATGAGACCGCCGGTGGTCTGGCGATGGAAAAACCCGAGCGAGAGGTGCATGGAGCGGCTATAGACGTCGTTCCGCACGTGCTGGACCGCCATCTGGCCGGCAGTGCGGATGTAGTAATCGTTCAGGTAGCGGCAGAGCCCCCGGAACAGGAACAACAGGATGATGCCGAGGGGAAGGAGCGAGAAGACCAGCAGGTCCTTTTCGGCAAAGATCCGCTTGAGCAGCGGCTCCACCAGGTAGGCGAACGCGCCGTCCATGGCGCCGACACCGGTGGATGCCACCGCTGCCACGACAATCCGCACCCAATATTGCTTTATATATCTGATGAGACGCAGGTAACTCTTCATGATGCGGGTGTCCTTATCATATCGAGGGCAAGACGGGCAATCCGCTCCGAGGCCCCGCTCCGCCCCAGCAGTGCGGGGATTGCGCCGAGTTTTTCTCGTATCGATGCGGCATAGGTGGCATCGGTCAGCATGCGGCCGATCTCGGCAGCGATCCTCCCCGGTTCGGCATCGTCCTGGATCATCTCCGGCACGACCCGGTCACCGGCGACGATATTGCAGATGCCGATATGGTCGACCCGTATCAGCCGCTTCCCCACATGGTAGGTAAAGGGGGAGACTTTGTAGATGATCACCATCGGCACGCCGATGAGCGCGATTTCAAGGGTGACGGTGCCGGAGACGGTAACGATGGCATCGCAGACCTGGATCACGTCGTGAACCTTCCCCTCCACAACGGTGATATCAAGACTGCAGGCAGCAAGGTACGGGGCGAGTTCTTCCCTGGTAAGGCTCGATGCCAGGGGGAGGATGAACTGCACCTCGGGGAATTGCCGGTGCAGCCTTGCGGCAGTCTCCAGGATAACCGGCAGCAGCCGCCGCATCTCACCCCGGCGGCTGCCGGGGAAGAGCCCGACGGTTTTGCGGGCATGGTCGAGACCGAAACTCTCCAGCGCCTCAGTGCGCGTCATGGTGGGTCGGACCATGTCGACCAGCGGATGGCCGACAAAGGTGACCGGAGCACCGGCACGCTCGTAAAAGGGGACCTCGAACGGAAAGACCACGGCCATATGGTCCACCAGCCGGGCAATCTTGTGCACCCTGCCCGCTCGCCAGGCCCAGACCTGGGGGCTGATGTAATAGAGGACCTTCACCCCCCGTTTCCGTGCCTGCCGCGCCAGCAGCATGTTGAAGTCGGGATAGTCGATCAGGATCAGGAGTTCGGGCGGGTCGGTGCGGATGATATCGCGCAGGGTCGTAAAGGCATGCTTGATGATGCCGAAGTGGGCAATGACCTCCACCAGCCCCACCACGGCCATCTCAGCGGCATCTACCAGGATCTGAACCCCTGCCTCGCGCATCCGCTGGCCGCCGATGCCGAAGAAGGTCAGGTCGGGCCTGAGCCGGAGGGCTTCGCTCACCAGGCGGGCACCGTACATATCACCGGATGCTTCACCGGCAACTATCATGATCCGTTGTGCAGATCCCACATAACATCCTTGACAGGTTGTTGAAAAATTCCGGTCTTAAACAGAGAGACGCCCCGCCGGGGCGTCTCCCATGATAGAATGCCGGCCTGTCGCTAGCAGACCGATTTGACTACCTCCACCACCTGGCGGACCTGGTCGTCGGTCATTTCAGGGAAGACCGGCAGCGAGAGGCAACGCGATGCCACATCTTCCGTCACCGGAAGCCGCAGACCGGCGCACTCGGCGCTAAAGACGTTCTGCTGGTGCAGGGGGATCGGATAGTAGATGGCCGAGGCGATCTGCGCCTTGGAAAGCGCCTCCATGACGGCATCGCGACAGCCGGTCAGGGTCGTGTACTGGTGGTAGACATGGAGACCGATGCCGTCTTCGCAGGGGGGGGCGAGGACCGAGCCCGCAAGCAGCGAGCTGTAGAGATGGGCTACCCGGCGCCGCCCCGCGGTAAAGGCATCCATATGCTTGAGTTTGACCCGCAGGATGACGGCCTGCAGCTCGTCGAGGCGGCTGTTGTAGCCGATCACGTCGTGGTGGTAACGGACCTTGCTGCCGTGGTTGCGCAGCATCTTCACCTGCTCGGCCATGGCATCGTCATTGGTGGTGATCAGGCCACCGTCGCCGTAACAGCCGAGGTTCTTGCTGGGGAAGAAGCTGAAACAGCCGAACAGTCCCCAGGCGCCGGTCATGACGCCATCGATGGATGCGCCGAAGGACTGGGCGCAGTCTTCCAGCAGCAGAAGCCCGCTACGGGTGCAGATCTCGGCAATGGCGCGCAGATCGGCGGGTTGCCCGAACAGGTGAACCGGCAGCACCGCTTTGGTCCGGGGCGTGATTGCTGCCTCGATACGGCGCGGATCGATGTTGAAGCTTTGGGGATCGATGTCAACGAAGACCGGGGTCGCCCCCACGTAACGGATCGCCTCAGCCGTAGCAATGAAGGTGAACGGGGTGGTTATGACCTCGTCGCCCGGTCCGACCCCTGCTGCGGCCAGGGCGAGGTGGAGGGCATCGGTCCCCGAGGCGCAGGCAATGGCGTGCTTGACGCCGAGATAGGCGGCGGTTTCCTGCTCCAGCGCCGTCACATTGGGACCCAGGATGAACTGGGTATTCTCCAGGGCGGTCAGGATGCCGCCATCGATCTCGTCTTTGAGCGCGTGGTACTGAACCTTCAGGTCAACCATTGGAATCATAGTAACACCTCGTGTAATGGGATCAGGGTTCAGGGACGGGACACGGCCTGCCCTGCTCCCTACCCCTTGTTCACTGCTTCTTCGATCATCAATGCGACTTCCAGCGCCAACTGGCCGTCCTCGCCGCTTACCTGCGGCGGCTTGCCGCTCTGCACGGCATCGAGAAAGGCCGTCACCTCGGAGAGAAGCGGATCGCTCTGGGCAAAGGTCTGTTCTTCCTTGGCCAGATTGGGGACGCCAGGCATCTGCTCCCCCTCCCCCTTGCGGAAGGTGACGATCCTGCGATCCTGGAAATCGACGTTCAGGTAGGAATCTTCCTGGTATATCCGCATGCGCCGCTCGCTCTTGAGACTGATCCGGCTGGCGGTCACATTGGCAACGCAGCCGTTCTCGAATGCCAGGCGGGCATTGGCGATATCCACCCGGTCGCTGTAGACCGGCGCCCCTGTGGCGCGGACCTCGCAGACCGGCGATCTGACCAGCGACAGGATGATGTCCAGGTCGTGGATCATCAGGTCGAGGATGATACTGACATCGGTACCTCTCGCCTTGAACGGCCCGATCCGGCTCGCCTCGATGAAACGGGGGCGGGAGAGATTGCTGCGGAGTGCCGCGTAGACCGGGTTGAACCGTTCCAGGTGGCCTACCTGCAGGACCAGCCCCTTCTCGCGTGCCAGAAGGTTCAATGCCCGCGCCTCGTCGAGGGTCGCAGTCATCGGCTTTTCCAGCAGAACATGAACGCCGCGGGAGAGGAAGAACTCGGCCACCTCGAAATGGGCCCGGGTCGGCACGACAATGCTCACCGCATCCACCTGCCCGTCCAGATCGCGGTAATCGATCACCGGACGCGCCGACAACGAACCGGCTACCTCGGCGACACGCGCCGCATCGGCATCCACCACGGCAACCAGCTCGGCGTTCGCGCACACTGCGTACTTGTCGGCATGAAATTTCCCCAGGTAGCCGACACCTATGACTGCCGTCCGCAACCTGCTCATGGCCGGCAGATCCCCCGCTCCGACTTCTCGATGAACTCGATGAAGTAGGAGAGCTCCGGCGACTGGCGCAGGTCGCTCTTCATCTTTGCCAGCGCCTCGGGAAGCTTCAGTTTGGAGAAGGCCAGGATCCGGTACGCCCGCTTCAGGTCGGTAATCAGCTCGGGGCTGAAACCGCGCCGCTTGAGTCCGATCAGGTTCAGACCGCGCAGGGAAGCGTCGCGTTTGTCGCAGGTGGCCGCGATGGTAAAGGGCGGGATATCATGCCCCACCATGGTGCCGCCGCCGATCATGACATAGCCGCCAATCCGCACGAATTGATGGATCGCCACCAACCCGCCGAGAATGGCGAAACTGTCCACGGTCACGTGCCCGGCAAGGGCTGTGGCGTTTGCCATGACAATGCCGTCGCCGAGGATGCAGTCATGGGCGACATGGGAATAGGCCATGAGCATGTTGCCGCTCCCCACAACGGTCTGGCGGCGGCCACTCATGGTGCCACGGTGGATCGTGGCAAATTCGCGGATGACGTTCCGGTCTCCGATAATGACCAGGGTCTCTTCACCCTTGTATTTCAAGTCCTGCGGGGCAGCGCCCACGGCCGCCATCTGGAAGATCTGGTTCTCTTCGCCAATGGTGGTCCAGCCGTCGATGACGGCATGGGCACCGATCTTGGTTCCCCGGCCGATCTTCACATGTTCGCCGATCACGGCATAGGGCCCGACCTCCACATCTGCGGCCAGTTCTGCACCTGGATGGACTATGGCTGTTGGATGTATCATGTCAACTCCTGTCGGAACGGCGCTTGAAACCATTCCCGATTGTGTCGGATGGATATTACGATCTGTTCATGTCGGCAAAGGTGGCCTTGAGATCGGCCTCGGCTGCCAGTTTGTCTTCAACATACGCCTTGCCGGCAAAGACCCACATGCCGCGCTTGCAGGCAGTGGCGGTCATTTCGATGCGGAGCTGGTCGCCGGGGACCACCGGCCTGCGGAATTTTGCATTGTCGATGGAGGCAAAATAGCAGACCTTTTTCTTGATCTCGTCGCTGGAGGCGAGGTAGGCGAGGATGCCCCCCACCTGGGCCATTCCCTCGATAATCAGGACACCCGGCATGACCGGATGACCGGGGAAATGCCCCTGGAAAAACGGCTCGTTGATAGTGACATTCTTGATTCCCACGATCTTCTGTCCCGGTTCGTGTTCGACCACGCGGTCCACCAGCAGGAACGGGTAGCGGTGGGGCAGGATCTTCATGATCTGGTTCACGTCAAGCAGCATGGCTTACCTCCTGATAACGGTCAATGAAACATAAACGGTCAAGGGCCGGCGAAACGTCGGGGCATGGGCTGCTTCATGCCTCGCGTTTTACGGACTCTTCCAGTTGTGCAATCCTTTTTTCCAGAGAGGAAATGGTCTTTCGCAGCTCGGGGAGACGCGGTACCACCGCCATCGCTTTGAGCCAGTCACGGTGTTCAAAGGCGGGAAGACCGCTCACCATGCTGCCAGCCGGAAGGTTTCCCGGAATGCCCGATTTCGCGCCGACCATGGCATTGTCGCCGATGGTCAGGTGTCCGGCGACCCCCACCTGCCCGGCAAGGGTCACATGATCGCCAAGCGTGGTGCTGCCGGAGATCCCCACCTGGGAGATGACCATGCAGTTCTCGCCGATAATGCAGTTGTGGGCGATCTGCACCAGATTGTCGATCTTGGTCCCTCGTCCGATGCGGGTCACTTCGAGGGCTGCCCGGTCAATGGCCACGTTAGCGCCGATCTCCACATCGTCCTCAATGACAACGATGCCGATCTGGGGGATCTTGTACCACTCCCTGCCGTCCGGTGCATAGCCGAAGCCGTCGCTGCCAATGACGGTGCCGCCATGGATGGTGACGCGGTTGCCGATGCGGCAGCGTTCGCGCACCGTCACATTGGCATGCAGGGTGACGTCGTCACCCACCACGACCCCTGGGTAGAGAACCACGCCGGGATAGAGGGTCACACGGTCACCCAGTGTCGCCCCATCCATGACCGTGGCGCCGGGATGTATGGTCACCTCGGCACCGAGTCGCACGTCAGCGCCTATATGGGCTCCTGCCATCACCCCCAGCGCCTTGCGGGGTTCGACATGGAAGATCTGCAACAGCTTGGCAAACGCCAGATAGGGATTGGCAACCTCGATCACGTTGCGGCCATACCCCTCAGCCCCCGGAGGGAGCACCACCGCAGTTGCCCGGCAGGTGGCCACCTTCCCCGCATATCGAGGATTGGCCAGGAAGGTGATCTGCCCTTCCCCCGCATCGTCCAGGGTCCCCAGACCCCGCACGGTGGCTTCGGGATCGCCGACGACCCTGCCACCCAGGCATTGGGCGAGTTCGGCAAGTGTCTTGGTCATATCTCTCATTCCTTATAGTCGGAAAACGCTCAGCAAAAAAAGGAAAATGTGTGAAATCTACCGGCTGCGAGGCGCCGGCTACTTTTTGTCGCTCTTGCTGTTCATCAGCTTGATGATATCCTCGGTCACATCCACCTTGTCGTCCATGTACATCATCACCTCGCTCTTGACGAAGATGAAGGTGTAGCCATTCTTGCGGCCGTATTCCTGGGTGACCCTGAGGGTGTCGTCGATGATCCTGTTCTTCAGTTCATCGTCCTTCCCCTGCAGCTCGTCGTTCACATCCTTGATGAAGCGCTGGTATTCCTTGAGTTTCTGCTGGTAATCCTTCTCCTTGGCATTGCGGGCCGACTCGTTAAGGATGATGTTCTGCTTTTCCAGCTCGGCCTTGAGTTTTTTCAGGTCGTCCTCGCGGGAGTTCTTTTCCGCCTCGTACTTGGCGATCTTGGCAGCCAGCTGCTCCTTGGCAGTCTTGCCGGCCTCGGAGTTATGCAGGACCTTCTGGATGTCGACTGCCCCCAGCTTGACCCCTTCAGCCCCGGCAACCACGACCGAGGCAACGAGCATGCACAGCGATAACACAACCGTACTGAACATTCCTTTTTTCATCTGTCTCTCCTTTGTCCTGACTGAGATTAGAAAAAGCTGCCGATGGAAAACTCCAGCCTGCCCCCCTTGTCGTCAATACCGGCGCGAGGGTTGATCGGGATACCGTATTCGAGCCGCAGCGGCCCGATCGGGGAAAACCAGCGGATGCCGAAGCCGTAGCTGGTCTGCAGGGTGGAAAAGAGCCGACTGGCACTATCGTAAGAATTACCGGCATCGAAAAACAGCACCCCCTTGAGTCCGGCATCCTTGATGAGCGGCATGGTGAATTCGGCGTTGAAGATCGCCTCGGTAGTGCCGCCGATGTATGCTCGGGTATTGGGGGCCGTACCGTTGACGCTGTTGGGAACGTCGGAAATGATATACGGGCTGACGGTCCTGCCATCGTAGCCCCGCAGGGTGTTGATCCCCCCCAGGTAGAATTTCTCGTCAATGGGGAGTTCCTTGCCGAGCTCCTGGATATAGCCCAGTTCCCCGCGCAGGGAAAAGACCCCTCCGGCAAAGCCGGCCGGGAAAAACTGGGTGGTGGAACCGATATAGCGGAGATAGCGGTTGGTGCCGCCCAGACCGGCAAACTCCAGGGAGAGGTTGTTGATCATGCCGGTGGTGGGATCGAGCCGGTAATCGGTGGTGTTCCGCGACAGGCTTGCGGTAATGGCGCTGGTGGTGGAGCTCGCCTCGAAGAATTCGCCGCTGGTCAGAAACGCCTGGGAAACGTCGTAGATTTCCTTTTCTTCGTAGCGATAGACCCAGAAGGTGCTCACGGTATCGGAGAGCGGATAGCCCGCCTTGATATCGCCACCGGTGGCCCGCCGGGTATAGTCGAGATACTCCCGCTCCGTCCGGTAGACGTCGGCACCCACGGTCCAGCGGGAATCAAGGAAGTAGGGATCGGTAAGCCCTATGTTGTAGGTCTGGGACTTCCCGCCCAGAGAAGCCGAGGCATGGGCCTTCAGGCCGAGTCCGAGAAAGTTGGCCTGCTGGACCGATCCCTGGCCGATCAGACCGTCCAGGGAGCTGTAACCGGCACCGATACTGAACGTCCCGGTCGGTTTTTCCTTCACGTCCACCTTGAGATTGAGACGGTTGCTGGCGCTCGCCTGTTCGGTGGTGAGCGCCACCTCCTCGAAAAAGCCGAGGTTCATCAGCGACTGCTTGGTCTTTTTGAGCGCTGTTGCGCTGTAGAGATCACCTTCGGACAGCTTGATCTCACGCCGCACCACCTTGTCGCGGGTCTTGGGGTTCCCGGAGATATTGATCCGATCGATATAGACCTTGTCCCCTTTTTCCATGTCAAAGGTGATGTCGATGATCTTCTGCTCGTGATTGATCTTGGTGAGAGGGTTCACGTTGGCAAAGGCATACCCCTGGTCGGCATAGAGATCGGTCAGACCGAAGACATCGGCCCGCAGCGTGCCCCGGCTGAAGACTTCGCCGGTCTTCAGTTTGAGCTTCTTCGCGTACTCCTCCCCCTTTTCCAGCAGGTCCCCCTTGAAATCGATCTGCCCGACGCGGTACTGATCCCCCTCGGTGATCCCGATGGTGACAATCAGCCCTTTCTTGCTGGGAAGCAACTCCACCTTCGGCTCGGCAACCTTGACGTTTACATAGCCATTGTTGAAGTAGTGATCCGCGATAAGGGTGAGGTCGTTTTTCAGCACCTCTTCCTTGTAGACGCCGGCGCCGGTCAGCCAGGCCATCCACCAGTCCTCGGTGGTCTCCATGAGCCCCTTGAGCTTGCGCCGCGTGAATGCCGTGTTCCCTTCGAAGCGGACCTCCTGGATCAGGACCTTCCTGCCTTCGGTGATCTTCAGAACGACGCGGAGCTCGGTCGGCGAACTCTGTTCGGTCTTCCCTTCCACCTCTGCCAGGAAATACCCCTCGTCGGCGTAGAGTTTCTTGATCTTGCGGATGGTCTTGGCCAGATCCTTTGCCGAATAGACGGCATTGTTACGGATCTCCAGGGCATCGCGGATCTTCTCGGTGGAGAGCTCCTTGTTCCCTTCGATCTTGATGTCACGGATAACCGGTTTCTCAACAACCTTGTAGATCAGCTTGAGCCCCTTGGCACCGGGCTCGGTTTCTCCCTGCACATCCTGGAAATGCCCCAGTTTGAAGATCGCCCGGACATCGGCATCAACCTTGTCGGCAAAGAGGAGATCCCCCGCCTTGAGCGTAATGACGCTCTTGATGGCAGCTGTCTCGATCCTGCGATTTCCGCTGATCTCCACTTCGGAGATCCGCTCTCCCGACCCTGAGACCGACCAGCCCGACGTGGGCAGGAACAGCACCATCCAGCACACCAGTATGCAAAGCCTGCTGAGCAAATCCACCTCCAGATGCCGTTTCCGTTGCGCGTTAATGGTTGCGACCCTCATTCCGCTGATATCCTGCCGTCAACCATTCTAATGGTCCGTCCCAGGCGGGCGGCAAGCCGCTCGTTATGGGTAACGATGATCAGGGTAACCCCGCGGGCGGCATGAATGTCGCACAGCAGGGAGTGAATTTCGTCGCTGGTCTTCATATCCAGGTTCCCGGTCGGCTCGTCGGCCAGCAGCACCTGCGGCGAGCCGACCAGCGCTCGGGCAATGGCGACACGCTGCTGCTCTCCTCCCGACAGCTCACCCGGCTTGTGGGTAAGGCGGTGGGCAAGCCCCACATCACCGAGCAGGCCGGATGCCTTCTCACGCGCCGTGCCGCGGTCAGTGCCGGCAATGAGCAGCGGCATCATGACGTTCTCCAGGGCGGTGAATTCC
Source organism: Geobacter sp. (assembly GCA_009684525.1). NCBI lineage: Bacteria > Pseudomonadati > Thermodesulfobacteriota > Desulfuromonadia > Geobacterales > Geobacteraceae > Geobacter > Geobacter sp. Next base: position 82,816 of record WKKR01000006.1, on the reverse strand, counting down.
GGCAACAGGTGATGAAACTGGAACACGAAACCGATGGCCTGGTTGCGAAATGTCGCCAGTGCCTGGTCGTTCAGCCTGAAGACATCCTCCCCCCGGAACAGCACCTGGCCTGTCGTTGGCCGGTCAAGGGTGCCGAGGATGTGCAGCAGGGTGCTCTTCCCCGCCCCGGACGCCCCGACCAGGGCAATGGTCTCCCCTGCGGCGATCTGCAGGTTGATCCCCTTCAGCACCTCGATCTTGGCATCGCCCGAGCCGAAAGATTTATTGAGATCGCTCACAGCCAGGAGGCTATTCATATCTCAGAGCCTCGGCAGGGGCCATCCGTGACGCCTGCCACGAAGGATAGAGCGTGGCGACGAACGAGATGAGCACTGCCGTCACGGCGATCAGGACAACATCCCCCGGCACCACCTGTGATGGGAAGTGGTCCAGGTAATAGACATCCTTGCTGAACAGCTCGAAACCGGTGACGCGCTGAACCATATTGACGATCGGCTCCAGGTTGAGTGCGACCAGGAGCCCTCCGGCTATGCCGATGGCTGTGCCGGTAATGCCGATGATGAGACCTTCCAGGACGAAGATCTTCATGATGCTCCGGCCGGTTGCCCCCATGGACTTGAGTATGGCGATGTCCTTGTTCTTCTCCATCACCACCATAAAGAGTGTGGAGGCGATGCCAAAGGCGGCAACCAGCACGATCAGGGTCAGGATGATGAACATGACCATCTTCTCCGTCTTGAGGGCAAAGAGGATATTCTTGTTCATCTGCATCCAGTCCCTGGCGTAGAAGGGAGCGCCCAATTCGCGGTTGATCCGCCGTACCAGCGCACCGGTCTGGTAGACGTCGCTGACCTTGAGCTGGACGCCGGTGACGCTATCCCCCATGCCAAGGAAACTCTGGGCCTCGCGAAGGTCTACATAGGCCAGGGTCGTATCGTACTCGAACATGCCGGTATTGAACAGACCCACTACCCGGAACTTCTTCATCTTGGGGATCATCCCCAGCGGAGTGATGTTCCCCATGGGAGAGACCACATTGACGGTGTCCCCCACGAACAGGTTCAGGTTTCTCGCCAGCTCGCGGCCGATGACGATGCCGGGCGACGGCGGCTCGCTGCCAGCCAGGGGTTTGGCGGTGATCCGCTCAAGATCTTCGAGATTCCCGTCGACCATCGCCTTGGACAGGTTGGTGACCTGCCGGTCGGTTGCCGGGTCGATCCCCCGCAGTACCACGCCGGAGACGTTCTTCCCCGTTGTAAGCATGACCTGGTTGTAGATGAACGGCGTTGTCGCCAGCACTCCGTCGAACTTTTTCAGCCGTGCCATCAGGGAAGGGTAGTCGGCAATGCCGTCGCTCCCCCCCAGGACCACCACATGGGCATTGGTCCCCATGATCTTGTTCTTGAGGTCTTCCTCGAAACCGGTCATCACCGCCAGCACCACGATCAGGGCCAGTACCCCGAGCGCCACACCACTGACGGAGATCACCGTGATGATGGAAATGAAAGTGGACTTCCGCTTTGCCTTCAGATAGCGAAGGCCAATAAGGAGTTCGTAGGGCATCAGCGGGTTTCTTTCCTCAACTGGGGAAAGAGGATGACATCCCGGATGGACGGGGAATCTGTGAACAGCATGACCAGGCGGTCGATGCCGATCCCTTCGCCGGCAGCCGGCGGCATCCCGTATTCAAGAGCCCTGATGTAATCTTCATCCATGTAGTGCGCTTCCTCGTCCCCCTTGTCCTTGGCCGCGACCTGGGCCAGGAACCGCTCCTTCTGGTCAACGGGATCGTTCAATTCGGAAAAGGCATTGGCAAGCTCACGTCCGGCAATGAAGAGCTCAAAACGGTCTACAATTTCGGGATCGAGGTCGCTCTTGCGGGACAGAGGCGACACCTCGGTGGGATAGGCGGTGATGAAGGTCGGCTGGATCAGTTTCGTCTCGGCCACCTCCTCGAATATCTCGGTGACGAGCTTGCCATAACCGATATCCTCGGGCAGATCGAGCCCGATGCTCTGGGCATAGGCATAGGCGAGATCCCTGTCCTGCAGCGCCTTGGCGTCGATGTCGCCATACTCCAGGATCGCCTCCTGCACTGTCAGCCGCTTCCAGGGGCGCGCAAAGCTGATGGTCTGCCCCTGATATGCCAAATCCAGCGAGCCCAGAAGCTCCTGCGCCACATGGCAGAGGAGATCCTCGGTAAAGTCCATCAGATCCTCGAAGGTCGCATAGGCGCGGTAGAACTCCATCATGGTGAATTCGGGGTTGTGCCTGATGGAGATCCCTTCGTTGCGGAAATTGCGATTGATCTCGAAAACCCGATCAAAACCACCTACCAGCAGCCGCTTGAGATACAGCTCGGGAGCAATGCGCAGATAGAGCTGCATGTCCAGTGCGTTGTGATGCGTGACAAAGGGACGAGCCGTGGCACCACCGGGAATCGGTTGCATCATGGGAGTCTCGACCTCAAGGAAATCATGCCCCACCATGAATTCACGGATCAGGTTGATAATGCGGGAACGCTTGACAAAGACATCCCGCACCTCCGGATTGACGATCAGATCGACATACCGCTGCCGATAGCGCGTCTCGACATCAGTGAGGCCATGGAATTTTTCGGGAAGGGGGAGAAAGGATTTGGTCAGCAGCCTGATCTCGGTGACATGGAGCGACAGCTCGCCGGTCTTGGTCCTGAACGGCCACCCCGAGGCGCCGACGATATCGCCAATATCGAACGAGTCGAACGTGGCAAAGGCCTCATCCCCCAGGGTGTCCTTGCGGACGTAGAGCTGCATCCGCCCCTTGCGGTCCTGAACCTGGATAAATGCGGCCTTGCCAAAGGAACGACGGGCAATGATCCGTCCAGCTATGATAAAGGTGGCTGCCTGCTCCGGGATCTCCTGCACGGCGCCAAATGTGGCAAACAGGTCGGCAGACGTATGGGCCGCCTTGAAGTCGTTGGGATAGGGATTGATCCCGGCCTCCCAGAGTGCATCAACCTTGCGTCTCCTCTGCAGCAACAGCTCACTTAACTCTTCCATGTGCACTCCTCGCCAAGTTGCGGGAAGTCGCTTCCCGCCCGCTTCAACAAACTGGCAACATAGACCATATCATCCTGTTATGTCAAGTAAAAAGGGGGGCGAAAGCCCGCTCTGGCAGGGGGCTGAAGGGGATGTGGCAGGGTTCGGGAAACAAAAAAACGGGGTGGTTCGTGACCACCCCGCCATCTGCCTTTCCAACCGGGTCCTCTTACGTCAACAGTTCCCAACCATGCTGTAGAGCCGGGCGCCAAAACGCTTCTGGGAGAAGCTCATGACCTCAGTCTCACGCGAGATATCATCAAGAACCGTAAGGAATGCCTCCACCACCCGCGGGTCGAACTGATTGCCGGCGTTGGAATAGAGCTCTTCCAGGGCCTCTCGCATCAGGAGGGCGCTCCGGAAGGGCCGTTCGGATGTCATCGCGTCAAAGGCGTCCGCAACGGCCAGGATACGGGCTTCCAGCGGAATTGCCAACCCCTTCAGCCCGTAGGGATACCCGGAGCCGTCAAAGCGTTCGTGATGATGCAGAACCGCCTGCGCCTCAAGCTTGAGAGGCTTGATGGAGTCGATAATCTCGGCCCCGAGGACGGGATATTGACGGATCTGCGCCTGCTCCTCGGCGGTGAGCGGCCCTTCCTTCCGCCAGATATGATCCTGCACAAAAATTCTACCGATGTCGTGCAAAAGCGCTGCCCGCTCAAGCGCGTCGAGTTCATCCTGACAGAGCCCCATGGCCTTGCCGATCTTCACGGCAAAACCGGCAACCCTGTCGGCATGGCCATTTGCATAGGTATCGTTGGCATCAAGGGCAGCGGCAATGGTCTGGATTGTCGCCAGATGCCCCTCTTCCAGTCGGTTGATGCTTTCCATCAGCTGTACCTTTTCGCCGGCCATTTCCCAGTTCCGCTTCATCTGCCGGAGCCGTGCCGTCCGTTCCATGTACCCGAGCAGATAATACATCAAGAGCATGGAAACCGCGATGACCCCGGCCAGTTCCAGCCGCGCCCCGCCAACATAGCCCGACAGGCAGAGCCAGAGGAGACACCCCCCGACGGTCAGCACTGCCATGCAATTGGTGGTAAAGTGGTCAGCAAGTATTTTGTACCGCATATTCGTCTCCTTGCATGTCTCTATAGGCCACTTATCGTCGCCCTCAAACAGAACTTTAGTAGCAAATTCCGGCAACTGCACGTCAAAACAGTGACACTTTACCCTGCAGGTTGACACCTGTCGCACCGCATGCAAAATGTACTATTATGCAGTCTGCAGCTGATTACCTGCAGAGTCCAAGCAGGGGAGACGAGACCCGGCCAGGTCGGTCATGACGGTGCAGCAAAAAGAAACGGGAAACGTATGCCCCAAAACCGGAACAGAGGAGGGATACAGCATGAACAGGTTCATTCTGTTGCTTATCGTCGTCGCACTCGCCATTACGCCAGCTGCTAGTTTTTCAGCAACCTACGCCATTGACCCGGACCATTCGAGCATCCAGTTCAAGGTGCGCCATCTCATGGTGTCAAATGTCAAGGGCGTTTTCGGCAAGGTGAGCGGAACTATTGACCTGAACGATCAGGATATCGCAAAATCCAAAACCTCCGTATCCATCGAAACCGCCTCGATCAACACCGGAGTGACCAAGCGCGACGAGCACCTGCGAAGTGCGGATTTTTTTGATGTCGCCAAGTATCCCCAGATGACCTTCAGCTCCAGAAAGGTGCACCGGACAGGTGCAAATACCCTTGCCCTCACCGGCGATCTCACCATCCGAGGCATTACCAGAGAGGTCGTTCTCGATGTAGAGGGTCCAACCGCAGAGGTGAAAGATCCATGGGGCAATTTCCGGCGTGGCGCTTCGGCAACCACCAGGATCAACAGGAAAGACTTCGGTCTCGCCTGGAACAAGGCCATGGAAACCGGCGGCGTGGTGGTCGGCGATGAGGTGACCATCAGCCTGGAAGTCGAGATGATCCGCAAATAACGGCCGATTCCGCAATAAGAAAACCCGCCGGTCACTCCTGGCGGGTTTTCTTATTGCCTACGCAAATCATCACAGACTGCCGGTTCAAACTCCTCTCAGCTTGCCCTTCAACTGTCCGCAGGCAGCAGAGATATCCCCTCCCCGACTCTCCCGGGTGATAACCGTAACATTGCGGTCGATGAGGTACCGGTGAAACGCGTCGATCGCTGCCCGGGTCGGCGTCTTGAAAGCGCACCCCTCATGCTCGTTGAACGGGATGAGGTTCACCTTGTGCGGGATATCGGCAATCAACCTCAGAAGCCGCCGCGCATCCTCCAGCGAATCGTTGAGCCCGCCGATCATCACGTATTCGAAGGTGATCTTCCGGCGCGAGGGCAGCGGAAATTCGCGACAGGCCTGCATGAGGGCGGCCAAAGGATATCTGTGGTTGATCGGCATCAACTGGTCGCGCTGCGCATCGGTGGTGGCATTCAGGGATACGGCAAGATTGACGATGACCTCTCGGCCGAGAACCACCATCTCTGGCACCAGGCCACAGGTAGAAACGGTCACCCGCCGGTTGGAAAACTGGAGCCCATTCCCGTCGACGAGTATTCGGACAGCTCTGATCACGTTATCCAGGTTATGTAACGGCTCACCCATCCCCATAAAGACGATATTGCGTATTTCCGCGTCACGTCGCACCGCGCAGACCTGATTGATGATCTCGGCAGTGGTGAGGTTCCGCGTCAGCTTGAACGTGCCGGTGAGACAGAATTTGCACGCCATGGCGCATCCTGCCTGGGATGATATACAAAGGGTGTTTCGTCCCTCGTCCGGAATGAGAACCGATTCAACGGCATTGCCATCCTCCAGGTCGAACAGGTATTTTCGCGTGCCGTCGTTCCCCACCTCCACTGCCGAGGGTGTCAGGTTGCTGACAAAGGCAGTTTCGTCCAGTTCCTGGCGCAACTCACGGGAGAGATTGGTCATATCGGCGAAGGAGAGGGCATCCCGCTGATAGAGCCACTTGAAAATCTGTGTCGCCCGGAATCTCTCCTTCCCCCTGCCGGCAAGCAGCTGCTCCAGTTCGTCAAGGGAGTAATTTTTTATGTCGATCTTATCCGGCATAGCCATACCTATAAAAAAAGCCCTCTGGAGTCAGAGGGCTTGTTGTTGCGAGCTGTTCCGAAAAGTGCCTCAGACCAGTTCCAGTGCACTGAAGAAATAGGGGATTTCAAATGCCGCCGTTTCAGGGGCATCGGAACCGTGCGCCGAGTTTTCTTCGATATTTTTGGCAAATTCCTTGCGAATGGTTCCAGGCTCTGCGTTGGCAGGATTGGTGGCGCCCATGAGGGTCCGCCAGGCGGCAATGGCATTCTCTTTTTCGAGTACCATGACCATCACGGGACTTCGCGACATGAAGGTACAGAGATCGCCGAAAAACGGCCGCTCTTTGTGCACATAATAGAACCCTTCTGCCTGTGCCTTGCTGAGATGGATCTTCTTCAAGCCGACAATCCTGAAACCGGCCTCTTCGATCTTGGTGAGGATCTTGCCGGCGAGGTTGCGCTCAACCGCGTCGGGCTTGATTATTGCGAATGTCCTTTCCATGGTGCCTCCCTCGGAAAAACTCTCCGGCCTTTGCACGGAGTCGTTTTTTATAGCACTCTTGAAAAGTGCATGTCAAGGTGTTTCTGGCAAAAGAAATGGCCTGCAGAGGATACCTGCAGGCCATTGTGTTCCCAAAAAACGGAAACCTGATGCTTAGTGCTTCTCGGCCGGAGCAGCCGGAGCGGCCGGAGCCTGAGCAGAAGACATCGGCTTCTGGGCCTCAGGGGCCTTCGGAGCCTCAGCAGCAGGAGCAGGTGCCGGAGCCGGAGCTTCTTCCTTCTTCTTGCAGCCGGCGGTGAACGCCAGAGCCAGAGAAAGGCAAAGTGCAAGGGAGATCATTTTTTTCATGGACGTTTTCACCTCTTTTCTTTTTTGAATACCATTCTCGCGCACAGCGCATGGCTTTTCTAAGCTCAACGACAGCGAAATATACTATCTTCGCCACAAATGTCAAGACTTTTTTATAAGGTGTTTTTATTTTTTCATATTGCTATTTCAATGAGTTACAAAGTGTATACGGCATACAGCTAAAAAAATATTCATCCAAACAACGCAAACTGGAAAATCATTTCTCATTAAACGTTAATGCAGACCATCTTAATATTGGTCATCTCCTCAAGGGCAAACTTTATCCCCTCGCGGCCAAGCCCGCTTTCCTTATTGCCTCCGTACGGCATGTGATCAACCCGGAAGGTTGGAACGTCGTTGATGATCACTCCCCCCACGTCAAGCCGACGAATGGCCTTGAACGCCTTGCTGATATCGCTGGTATAGATGCCGGCCTGCAGCCCGTAAACCGAATCATCGGCCAGGGCCAGGGCCTGATCGAAATCGCGATAAGCGACAACCGAAACGATGGGCGCAAAGACCTCCGAACACATTACCTTCATTTCCGGGGTGACGTCGACCAGAATGGTCGGTTCAAGACAATTTCCATGTACCTTCCCTCCCGCTGCGATGCGGGCTCCGGCCGCCTTGGCTTCTTCAAGCCATGCGACCGACCTGTCGAGCTCTTCACGGGAGATCATCGGGCCTATATCGCACTCCTTGTCCATCGGGTTCCCGACCTTCAGCATGTTCGTTGCAGCGACAAACTTGGCAACGAATTCATCATATCGGCTCTGATGAACGAAGATCCTCTGCACAGAGATGCAGACCTGTCCTGAATTGGCAAAACTCCCCACAACGCAGCGAGAGACCGCCTTTTCCACATCGCCATCCTCTTCGATGATGGTCGGGGAGTTGGAACCGAGTTCCAGAGTAACCCGCTTCAAACCTGCGCGGGATTTTATGGCACGCCCCACCGGCGGACTGCCGGTGAAGGTGATCATGGCGAGCCGTTCGTCCTCGACCAGCCGGTTTCCCACAGTGGACCCACTACCGATAACCAGGTTGATTCCGCCGGCTGGAAGACCGGCCTCTTCAAGAAGTTGTGCCAGCTTGATCGAGGAGAGAGGCGTCTTGGTCGCAGGCTTGAGGATAATGGCATTCCCCGCTGCCAGAGCCGGGGCGACCTTGTGCGCGACCAGGTTCAACGGGAAATTGAAGGGGGTAATGGCGCCGATAACGCCGATCGGCTCACGGAGGTAATACCCGAACCTACCAGCGGAAACCGGAGAGGCATCCATGGGGACCAGTTCGCCATGGGCGTTTTTCGCTTCATGGGCAGCAAAGGAAAAGGTCTCGGCGCTCCGGTCCGCCTCCGCGAGGGCGTATCGCCAGGATTTCCCGGCTTCCTGGGCGATGATGGCAGCAATTTCCTCTCGGTCGCGTGCTATGAACGAAGCTGTACGAGCCAGGATTTCAGATCTTTTATAAGCAGGTAACTGGGCCATACCTTGATAACCGACCCGTGCAGCAATGATTGCCCGCTCCACATCATCCGGCGCAGCCTCGGGAACGATACCGATCACCGAGTCGTCATAGGGGTTCAGCACTTCGATTCCACGGCAGTCGTCTCCCAGCCACTCACCGCCCACCAGTACTTTAAATCGTCTAATCATGACGACCTCCCATCCCATAAGGTATCACTTGTCAAAGGTCCTCCCAATATAGTACATTAACACACCCTTAGCAACCATCTGCGGAGGTACAACATGCTGAATCAACTGACACAGGCAGAAAAACGACAGCTTCTGGAAACTGCCAGGGAAGCGATCGTCTCATTTATAACCTCGGGTTCAGTGCAAACTCGCGAGGTTGCGGCAGAGAATCTACAATCCCACCAGGGCTGCTTCGTCAGCATCAAAATGAACGGCAAGCTTCGGGGCTGTATCGGCAACTTCATCTCCGACAAGCCTTTGATACAGCTGGTTCAGGAAATGGCTGTCGCAGCAGCAACCAAAGACCCTCGTTTCTACCCGATGAAAAAGCAGGACCTATCCGATTTCACGGTTGAGATTTCGGTGCTTTCCCCTCTGCAGAAGATCACCGACATTGAGGAAATCGAAGTCGGAACCCATGGCATCTACCTCGAACGCAACTTCCACCGTGGTGTGCTCCTGCCACAGGTGGCAACCGAATACGGCTGGGATCGGGACGCCTTCCTCCAGCAGACTGCTCTCAAGGCAGGGATGGGGCGCGATGACTGGAAAGAGAACACGGACATCTACATCTTCTCGGCCCAGGTCTTCGGCGAGTAGCTGTTCCCACGGCCCTGCCGTGATCAGGGTTCAATAATTTTCATCCCATCAGCAAAAAGGGGAGGTGCCGCAGCACCTCCCCTTTTCTCATTCATGCAACATCTCGACGGCTTAGGAGAGCTTGCGGCCGCCTTCTGCAGCCCACTTCTCCAGCATCGCGGTGGTAACGGACTTGGGACGCTCGATGGCGTAACCGAGACCGCGGTCCCACGTGATGTTGGCCATGCAGCCAAGGGCGCGGCCAACGCCGAACAGAACGGTGTAGTAATCCCACTCACGCAGGCCGTAGTACCACTGGATAACGCCGGACTGTGCGTCAACGTTCGGCCAGGGGTTCTTGGCTTTGCCGTGCTCGGTGAGCACGCCAGGAGCGGTTTCGAAGATCATGGCTACCAGTTTGAACAGCGGATCGTCCTTGAGACCGGGGGTCTTGAGGCAGAATTCACGCTGTGACATGTAGCGCGGGTCGGTCTTGCGGAGAACGGCGTGGCCGTAACCCGGAACAACCTGACCGGCATTGAGGGTATCCCAGAGTGCCTTGGTAACGAGTTCTTTGGTCGGCTCGACGTCTTTGCAGTATTTTTCCTGGAACTTGATGGTCCAGTCGAGAACTTCCTGGTTGGCAAGGCCGTGCAGAGGACCGGCAAGGCCGCACAGACCGGCGCAGTATGAGTAGTACGGGTCGGACAGGGCAGAGTGAACCAGGTGCGTAGTGTGAGCGGAGACGTTGCCGGACTCATGGTCGGAGTGGAGGATGAAGTACATACGGGCTACGTCTTTGTACTGCTCGCTCTGGCCGATCATCTGGGCGAAGTTGGCGCCCATGTCGAGTTTCGGATCGATAGCAATCTGCTTGTCGCCACGATACTTCAGGTTGTAAATGAAAGCGGCGATGGGGGCGATACGGGCTACGAGGTCGCTGGCATCTTCGTATACGTATTCCCAGGCGGTCATCTTGTTGAATTTGCCCGAGCTGTAGAAGCCGGCGAACTTGGAGTCTTTCTGCATTGCGAGAATACCGACCGACAGCATGACCATCGGATGGCTCTCTTTCGGCAGAGCGCGGATTGCGTCGAAAACGTACTGGGGAACAACCTGGCGAACTTTGAATTCTGCAACTACTTCGTCGACCTGAGCCTGGGTCGGGACTTCGCCGGTGAGGAGGAAGTACCAGAAGGATTCAACGGTCGGATAGTCAGAGCCGGGGGCCTTGGGGAGAGCTGCGAAGGTCTCGGGGATAGTCTTGCCGCGGAAACGGATACCTTCCTGCGGGTCAAGATAAGAAATATCGGTTACCAAGCTGCGGATATCACGGGCACCACCGATTGCCTGATCGATGGTTACCTGGTCGATGATGACCTTGCCGAACTCTTTCACGAGTTTGGTGGTGCGAGGGCGGAATTCTTCGATTTTCTGTTTAAGAGTGTCCTTCAGTGCCATGTTGCTAGCTCTCCTTTCGTCTGTTGGGGTTTTTGGATGAAAATGAGCCTTCATTGCAAACCAGAAAAACCTACTAGACTAAACCGTTTCCCCCCTCCTTTCCTTCACTGGTGGTTCTGCATACATTATGCACAGCCCCAAAAGGCCATGACAGCGACAGATTCTATAGAACTGTCGTGATGTTGGAACACCGACTCGATATACTGTATACAAAAATGGTTAGGCACTTATAACATTGGCAAAAATTAAAATCAACAAAAATTTTGCGTCGGATCAGAGGATAACCAGTTCATCCGGGGAATGGGTCAACCGCTTGAGGGAACCGTCATCGGCGAGATAAAAGGTATTCTCAACCCCGACAGCACCCTCGCCGGGAAAGACGACTTTCGGTTCAAAGGCAAAGGCCATCCCCGGCTCCAGTACCATCTCATCGAAACCACGAGCGATGAAAGGGTATTCGTCGATTTCCACTCCGAGACCATGGCCGATAAAGGAGACCTGGCTCTCCTTGGCTCCCATGAAGCTGTCCACATAACCGAGCGCTACCGCCAGCTCCAGGCATGCACTGTAAAGCGCTCCCCAGGTGGGTCGCTGGGGTGCAAGCTCAATCATCAGCTGCTGAATCTTGAGCATGTCGTCATAGCCCCGGCGCAAACGGTCCGACAAGGGGCCAAGGGAAAAGATTCTGGTCTGGTCCACCAGATAACCGTCATAGCTCCCGGCAAAATCGATGACGATTGGCTCGTTCCGGCCGATCGGTTTGTAGCTGGCCCCCTGGCCAAAGGAAGGGCTGGGGCCGATCCCCCCCAGAGGCGTATCTGTATAGGCAGGAACCGCGCTGTCAGTACCGGAAAAGGTATGGCCGAACAGCATCTCACCATTGAAAACCCGCATCCGGATCAAGCCCAGGTGACCTTCCCGGCGGGCAACGTACTCAAGCTCAGCAGCGAGATCGATATCGGTCATCCCTTCCCTGATCACCTCGCACGCCCGACGATAGACCTTGTCTACCTGATTGGCGGCATCCATCATGCAGTGGATCTCGTACTTGCTCTTTTTCATCCGGACCAGGCGAATGAGAGGGGTGGCATCGACAAACACTGCATCAGGGAAGATCTTGCGATAGCGCTCGAAAAAGTTCACCGGCAGGACGTCCAACTCGAGACCGATCCGCAACGGTGCCGGATAACCATATTCTGCGAGAATCTTCGGGATATCCCTGGGTGACGAAAAGGAGACCACCTCTTTGAGGCCAGATTCCATCCGTGCTCGAGCTGCATCTCGGCGAACCATGTAGAGCGGCTGCCCCTGAGCAGGAATATACAGGTTGCCGGTCTGGATGGTCCCGGCAAAATAGAAGAGATCGGCGTTCTGGGCTACGATGACCGCATCAAGCCCGGCCTCGGCCATGCGATCCTGCAGACTCCTGCAGCGGTATTCCAGTTCAGTGGTTGGTGTTATCCGCATGTTTCCGCTCCTTGAGGCTCTTTTCCATCCGGCGGCGCCGCCGGCCGCCAAGCAGCGTCTCCTCAACGATGATGGCGATAAAACAGATGATGAACAGCGCAAAAACGCTCCCGAGGATGATCCCCCGTACCTGCATGCATTCCTCCCGGTGACAACTCTGGCAGCAGTCCGCCGCAGAAACGTGTATACACAATCTCCGCCCGGCCTGTCCAGAGAAAACAATGGGGTTCTTATTGCAAGCCCCTTCACAGAGCCGGCAAAAACGTGTACCGTAGCCGCACCCCACCATGAGGAGCATGCCAATGTACGGTCGGATCTTCAGGCCCTTTGCTATCGGTCAGTTCACCATTATCCCCGAAGGGGAGACAATCAGCGGATCGGACACCATCCCCCTGTTCCTGGGCAAGAAGGGGGCGTTCGGCTCGGGAGAACACGAAACCACCGCTTCCTGTCTGGAGTTTATCGCGGCATTGCCGGAATTGAACGGCATGCATGCCTTGGACCTGGGAAGCGGCACCGGGATACTTGCCATAGCGGCGGCGCGGCTGGGGGTGAACCACGTGGTGGCTCTGGACATCGACTGGAAGGCAGCGGTTTCCTGCGCGGACAATGTTCGCCTGAATGAGATGGGAGAGCAAATCGTGAGCGTTTGCGGCGAGCTCGCCTGCCTTGCCGACTGCTCGTTCGACCTGCTTCTCGCCAATATCTACGCGGACATCCATCTGGCCCTGAGCAGTCAGATGGTCGCCATGACCCGCCCCGGCGGCTACCTCCTCCTCTCCGGCATCCCTCTCCAGGACAAGTTCGATGTCCAGCAGAGGTTCATCAGGGAAGGCTGCGAACAGATCGACAGCCGTATCATGGAAGAATACTCGACCTTCCTCATGCGCAAGCTCTGATCCCCCAAACTCCGGCCGCGCAACGCCATAAACGAAAACCGCCCGCGAGCGGGATGCTCCGGGCGGTCAACGGCAACGATTGTGGCGGACGGGTCAGGCAGCGGTTCCGTCTTCCTCCAGGTGGAGCTCCTTGATGGCCATCTCCCGCAGCTTGAACTTCTGGATCTTGCCACTGGCGGTCATGGGATAGGAGTCGACAAACTTCACGTAGCGCGGGATCTTGTAGTTGGCGATCCGCCCCTTGCAGAAGTCCTTCACCTCCTGTTCGGTCATCTCCACCCCTTTCTTGAGGATAACGGCAGCCATCACCTGCTCGCCGTATTTCCTGTCCGGAACGCCATATATCTGGATATCGGAGATCTTTGGGTGGGTGTAGAGAAACTCCTCGATCTCTCGGGGGTAGATGTTCTCGCCGCCACGGATGATCATCTGCTTGATCCGGCCGGTGATCTTGCAGTAGCCGTTCTCGTCCATCACGGCCAAGTCGCCGGTATGCAGCCAGCCGTCGGCGTCGATCACCTTGGCGGTCTCCTCCGGCATCTTGTAGTACCCCTTCATGACCATGTAGCCCCGTGCACAGAGCTCCCCCTGCTTGCCCGGCGGCAAAGTAGCCCCGGTCTCGATGTCGACGATCTTCACCTCGGCTCCCGGCAGCGCCCGCCCCACCGTGGCCACTCGCAGCTCGATCGAATCCTCGGTGCGGGTCTGGGTAATGCCGGGCGAAGACTCAGTCTGGCCATAGACGCTGGTGATTTCCGTGACATGCATGTCATTGACCGCGCGCTTCATCACCTCGATCGGACAGACCGACCCGGCCATGATCCCGGTGCGCATGCTGGTGAGGTCGAATCTACTGAATTCCGGATGTTCCAGCTCGGCGATGAACATGGTGGGGACGCCATGGACCGCGGTGCAGCGCTCCTTTTCAATGGTCTGCAACACCTTGAGCGGATCGAAGATCTCCACCGGCACCATCGTGGAACCGTGGGTGACACTCGCCATGACCCCGAGAACGCAGCCGAAGCAGTGAAAAAACGGGACCGGAATGCAGAGCCGATCCTTTTCAGTGAACTTCATGCATTCGCCAATGGCAAAGCCATTGTTGACCAGGTTGTGATGGGTCAGCATCACCCCCTTGGGAAACCCGGTGGTGCCGGAGGTGTACTGCATGTTGATGGTGTCGTGCCGGTCAAGGGTAGCCTCCACGGCTGCCAGTTCGGCATCGGACACCTCTTTTCCCATCTCGACGATCTGGGCGAAGTTGAGCATGCCGCCGGGAGTTTCGTCGCCGATAAAGACCACGTTCTTGAGAAAGGGGAGTTTGGGGGTGCTGAGCGTCCCCGTTTTGGCGGTCGCCAGTTCCGGCACCACTGCATTCAGCGTGGCAACATAGTCCGTATCCTTGAAGGATTTGACCATGAACAGGGTGGTAGAGTCGGACTGATCGAGGATGTATTCGAGTTCGGCCGACTTGTAGGCGGTGTTGACCGTTACCAAGATGGCGCCGATCTTGGCCGTGGCAAACTGGAGGATGACCCACTCCGGGACGTTGTAGGCCCAGATGGCAACGTTTTCCCCCTTGCCGATGCCGAGCTTCATCAGCCCTTTGGCAACCTGCCGACAGACCTGGTTGAATTCCCGATAGGAATAGCGCAAGCCCCGTTCGTGGTAAACCAACGCGTCATTGTCCGGGTAGGTCTCCGCAATCTGGTCAAGCAGCCCGCCTACCGTCCATTCCAGTTGTTGCATCATGACTTACCTCCCGCAGACCGGGGCACGCATATGCCTGCCAATTATTAACCCATTGAATTAAAAGGGGTTATTTATTAACATAGCAGGCCCGGCAAGTCAAGATTTTTAAAACACGATGCTACTGAAACAATGGAGGGGCTGATACGAAAAAAAATCGTGAAAAACCACTTGACAACAGGTTTGTACTGCCATTTCCAATAGTTGCACAACACATTGGAATATAATGGTTTTTTCGAAAAAAGCGCGTAAACTCCAGCGTGCACATTTTTTATGCAATTTGCAGAATCCGGTTAGTTTTCGTGACAGTTGTGTTACGCTCCCACCATCTTTTCCACAGCACTTTCCACAGGAGTTGTGGAATGTCGAACAGGCTCCAATTCTTCGATTGCCAAGGCAAAGCGAGACTTTGTGAGCATTTTCTCATAACACTTTGGTAGGGGCGCAAAATACCAGAACCACCTGTCACCCGACAACGACCTCAGGCCCGGATCATCACCAGGACCATCTTGAACGGTTGTTCGGCCCGCAGGGCATGGGGCTGGTTGGCCGGCATGATGATCATCTGCCCTGCCGCAACCTGGTAGTCCTTGCCGGCCACGGTAACCTTTGCCTCGCCATCGATCACCTGCACCACCGCATCGAACGGGGCGGTATGCTCAGACAGCCCCTGTTCCGCGGCAAAGGCAAAAACCGTGATCGTGCCGATCTTCTTGTCCACCAGGGTCTTGCTGACCACCGCGCCGGCCTGGTAGTCCACCACCTGGTTGAGGGTCATCAATTGTGCCTGTCTCGTTTCTTCTCCGCTCATGGCATCCTCCAGAGTTCCGCATTGCGGCATCTTCTCTCGCTTCTTATATAATAACCGTACCACAAAAAGGGGTCGGCTGGCTTGACCGGAATCAAGAACCTGCGGTTCACCTGTCTTGCGGATCGGGCCGCAATCGAGTAGAGTACGGTCAGACGTCGAATCCCGGAGCGCGCCATGAACTATCGCACTGCTGAATCCTTTTCCTGGGTACACCCTCCCCCGATCACCGAGGTAACCGGCTGGATCGCCGGACGCCAACCCGGCGGACCGCCACTGGTCGATCTCTGCCAGGCGGTGCCGGCTTATCCCCCTGCAGGCGGGATGATCGAGCACCTGAAGATGCTCCTCGACGACCCGTCCATCGCCCGCTACACGCCCGACGAAGGGTTGCCCGAGGTGCGCGAGGCGATCTGCTCCCGCTATGCGCGCACGTACCGGGGACGCCTCTCACCCGGACAGCTCTGCCTCACCGTCGGAGCCAGCCAGGCATTCTGGCTCGCCATGCTCGGACTCTGCCAACCGGGAGATGAGGTCATCATCCAGGAACCGGCATACTTCGACCACCCCATGGCGCTGGCCATCCTCAACATCCGCGCCATCGCAGCCCCCTTTGTCCCAGAGGAGAGGGGCATCCCGCAGCCGGCAACCATTGCCCGCCTCATTACCCCGCGAACCCGCGCCATCCTCCTGGTCACCCCCAGCAACCCGACCGGTGCGGTGACCCCGCCTGAGATCATCGACGAGCTCTACGAACTTGCCCGCGACAGAGGGATCGCCCTGGTGCTGGACGAAACATACAGCGACTTCATCCCCGGCGGGGTCCAACCGCACCGTCTCTTTGAACGGCCCGGCTGGGACGATCATTTCATCCATATCATGTCCTTCGGCAAGACCTATGCTCTCACCGGTTTCCGTGCCGGCATGCTGGCTGCCTCAGGTGAATTCATCAGCCAGGTCTTGAAGGCCCAGGACTCGATGACGGTCTGTCAGCCGCGCCTCACCCAGCTGGCCGTCAAATACGGGACCGAGCACCTGGACGGGTGGGTGGCCGAAAACCGGGACCTGATGGAACGCCGCCATAATCTTCTGAAAGGACTCTTCACGCAACCCGGCAACCCCTTTGAGTTGGTCACCAGCGGCGCCTTTTTTGCCTGGGTGCGCCACCCCTTTGCCGACCTGAGCGGTCGCGAGGTGGCCAGACGGCTGGTGGAGGAGGCAGGGGTGCTCACCCTCCCCGGCGAGGTCTTCGGATCCGACCTGACACGCTACCTCCGCTTGGCATTCGGCAACATTACCGAAGCGACCATTCCCGAGGCAGTGGAGCGGTTCAGAAGCTTTTCATGATGGCTGTGGGGAGGGATCGATCCGGGACATGCCCGGAAAAGGCCTACGGTAAAGGGCCGACGTAATCGCCGGAAAGGGAGGAGCCGCGTACCGAGGTAACGCGGACACGGACTTCGGTATTGGCAAGATCCGCATGACCGCTGAAGCTGACGGTCAGGTAGTTTCGCGAAAGGCCTCTCCAGACGCCGGCACCCTGCTGCTTCAAAACCAGAACATCCAGCTCCGTGCCGACGAAACCGCTCTGATAGACGCTACGCTTCTCCTCACCCAGACGGCGCAGGGCCTGGGCGCGCTCCGTGACGACCCGGCTCGGCAGGTGTCCGGTCATGGCCGCCGCCGCAGTTCCCGGTCGTGACGAAAATGGGAAGACGTGCAGGTATGCCACCGGCAGCTCTTCTATGAGCCGCAGGGTGTCGGCGAACTCCGCATCGGTCTCGCCGGGGAAGCCGGCAATCACGTCAAGCCCGAGACAGACCCCGGGGAGGGCCGCCATGAGCCGCGTCACGAGATCCCGGAAATAGGCGGAGTCGTAAGGACGGTTCATCCGTGCGAGCACCTGGTCCGAACCGCTTTGCAGGGGGATGTGGAGGTGATGGCAGACCATCGGCGACCGCTCCAGGAACGCAATCAATGCAGGGGTTATGTCCAGCGGTTCCAGGGAGCCGAGGCGGAGCCGGCCGGTGGCACCCCGGAGTTGCAAGAGCTCCAGCAGAGCCAAAAGGCTTGCCGGGGGATCGAGGTCCCGGCCGTAGCTCCCCAGGTGGATGCCGGTCAGCACCACCTCCCGGAACCCCTGGCCAGTCAGCCGTTCAACCCCTTCCAGCACCGGTGGCTGGGGCACACTCCGGCTCCGGCCCCGGGCATAGGGGACGATGCAGTAGGAACAGAAGCTGTCGCAGCCATTCTGCACCTGGAGAAAGGCACGGGTATGCTCGGCAAAGGTCTCCAGGGAGAGCGGCTCGGCCCTGGACTGCAGGGAGATGTCGGAAACCATCACCCGGCTGTCCACCCCCTCCCGGCGTAAAAGTGCAGCCAGCCCCTTCTTCTCTTCATTCCCCACCACCAGCCCGACCTCCGGCATGGCAGCCAGGTCGCTGGGAGTAACCTGGGCATAGCAGCCGGTAACCACGATACGCGCCTGCGGATTCAGCCGGCTGGCACGGCGGACCAGGCGCCGGGATTCGGCATCGGTCCGAGCGGTTACGGTACAGGTGTTGATGACATACACGTCAGCCACCTCGCCGAACGGCACCAGACTCAACCCGTCCTTGGCGAGATTCTCGGCCATGACGGCAGATTCGAACTGGTTGGTCTTGCACCCGAGTGTGGCAATGGCAACCCTCAGCATTCCTCCAGCGCCTCCTCGATCCATCCCCCCCCCAGAACCGTCTCCCCGTCGTAGGCCACAACGGCCTGCCCCGGTGTGACCCCTTTTTCCGGGGCATGGAAGAGGATCAGCACTCGGCCATCGCCGTTGTCCGACAGCTCGCAGGATACGGGATGATGCCGGTAGCGGATCTTGCAGGTGGCCGGACGCGGCAGGGCTTGCGGCAGTATCCAGTTGAAGCCGCCGGCGCGAAGGCCAGAGCGAAAGAGCTCGCTCCTGGTGCCGACGATCACCTCCTGCCGGCAGGGATCGACACCCAGAACATAGAGCGGTTCGCGAAAGGCGATGCCGAGCCCCCGTCGCTGACCGACGGTGTAACAATGGATGCCCCGGTGGCGGCCGAGCAGCTCGCCCTGGCGGGTAACGATGTTGCCGGCAAGGGTTGGTACACCCTCCTCTTCCTCCAGGAACCTGACATAGTCGTTATCCGGGATGAAACAGATCTCCTGGCTCTCCGCCTTCTCCATCACCGGCAGCCCCAATTCGGCGGCGAGCGTGCGGACTGCGGTCTTGGTCATCCCGCCCAGCGGAAAAAGCACCCTGGCCAACTGCTCCTGGCGCAGTCCAAAGAGGAAATACGACTGGTCCTTAGCCGCATCGACCCCCTTCAGGAGCCGGCAGGAGCCGTCTTCTGCCCGTTGGATGCGGGCATAGTGCCCGGTTGCCATGGAATCCGCACCGAGAGCGACCGCAGCATCCAGGAGGAGCCCGAACTTGATCAGCGGGTTGCAGCGGGCGCACGGGTTGGGGGTCCTGCCTGCGCGATAGTCGGCAACAAAGGGATTCAGCACTGATTCGCGAAAAGGTGTCGAGAGGTCGACCACGTGATGGGCAATGCCGAGGCGGCCAGCGACGAGTACAGCATCGTCGATCGCCTGCTGGCCAGTCATGGGAGCTACCCGCATGGTGATCCCGAAGACGTCGTAGCCCTGCGAGCTGAGCAGAGCCGCCGTCACCGACGAATCCACCCCGCCGCTCATGGCAACCGCAACCCGCGCTTTCTGTGCAATGGTCATAATAATCCTTCCGCAGGCCGTGTCAGTCCGGCACAAGAAAACGCCGCACCTTCCAAAGAATGGAAAGATGAGGCGTTAACGGTTCAGGCAGTATATCCCGGCCTGCGTACCGGGGTCAAGAAGCAGATGTTTCGGATCCGAGTCGGTCGGCACCAGCCTCCATTCGCTGTCGGGCATCAGCAGCTAGATCGGCGAGCCGGATCGAATCGAGGAACGAATGAATCCGTTCGCCCAGTCCCTTCCAGACGGAATAGGTCACACAGGCCGGCATCCGGGAGCACTCGGCAGCGCCGCTATCGAGGCACGCCACCGGATTGAGCTGTTCCTCCACGCCGGCAATTATCTCTCCTACGGTGATCTCGCTGCCGTCCCTGGCGAGCAGGTAACCGCCACCGGGACCACGCACGCTCTCCACCAGCCGAACACACTTCAACCTGAAGAAGAGCTGTTCCAGGTAACTGAGCGGGATTTCCTCACGGCCGGCAATCTCCTTCAGGGTAACTGGTCGACCATTGGAGTAAATCGCCAGGTCGACCATGGCCCTGACCGCGTACCGGGCCTTTGTCGACAGCCTCATCAGACACCGCCGTCCTTTTCGAGCCGTTTCTTGAGCTCTTCGTGTTCAGTGGCAAGATCTGCGTACTTGCGCTCCAGTTCCCTGATCTGGTCGAACAGGCAGGAAATGGCCTTTGCCTCCGGGTCAGGGAGCTTGCCATGTTCAAGATCGACACGCTTATGCGGTTTCTCCACCTCCATGACCACCCTGCCGGGGATGCCGACCACCGTGGCATGAGGAGGAACCTCCTTCACAACAACAGAATTGGAGCCGATCTTTGCCCCATTGCCGACGGTGAACGGCCCTAAAACCTTGGCCCCGGAGCCGACCACCACGTTATCCTCCAGGGTTGGATGCCGCTTCACCTTTTCCCAGCTCACCCCTCCCAGGGTGACGCCATGGTACATGGTCACGTTATCGCCGATCTCGGCAGTCTCACCGATCACGACCCCCATTCCATGGTCGATGAAGAATTTCCTGCCGATCTTTGCGCCGGGATGGATCTCTATGCCGGTGAAGAAACGGCCGAAATGGGATATCAGCCTCCCCAGGAAGTAGAACTGCCGGTTCCAGAACCAGTGGGCTATCCGGTGAAACCAGACGGCGTGCAGTCCCGGATAGCAGAAAAAGACCTCCAGGACATTGCGAGCCGCTGGATCGCGATCGAAAACCGACTGGATATCTTCTCTCATACGCGCAAACATGGCGTCCCCTTTCGTGGTCCCCTCCATAACGGGCTCGGACATGCCTTGGCAAACCTGCCGTAATTGCAGGGTTTACTAACTGGTAACATACCCTACCAGATATATCAACTATTATTTGCGGATCGGAGCCGCAAAACGGTACTCAGGGAAAAATGTTATGGCAATCCGGAAGTTATGTGATAAAGTGCAAATGTTACGTTCCATAAGGAGGTGAACATGGCAACACTTCCCGTAAACGAAAACGACACTGCCACATTTCTCAAGCTGCTCGACATCGACCCGCACGAACGGATCGGTCAACTGGAGCAGGATGTGGCCGTCCTCTCCCAGGAAGAACTGATTGCAAAGGGGTTGGCAGCTTACCGGGAGAACGATACGCTGCTGGCCCTGGTCTGTCTCGAACGGGTGGAGAAAGCGGCAGAAACCCCCGAACTCTCCTCATGTCTGGGTTTTTGTCTGGCCAAGGAACGCGGCCAGTACGATCGCGCCATATCCCTGTGCAAGAGCGCCATGGTCAAAGAGCCAAAGACCACCCACCACTACCTGAACCTTGCCCGCATCTACCTGATGCAGGGAAAAAAGAAAGAGGCTCTGGCAACCTACCAGCAGGGACTGCAGCAGGGAAAGGACCCCGAAATCATCACCGACCTGCAACTGATGGGAAGCCGTCGTCGCCCCGTCATCCCCATCCTCCAGCGGGAGCACATCCTCAACAGGTCGCTCGGCTACCTTCTGAACCGGAATAAGCATCGACAGAAGTAACGCCTCATCAATCCAGACACTCGATGCAAAAAATGAAAGGGCCATGCCGACGCATAGCCCTTTTTTGTTGTGCAGGAAGATATTCTAGTGGTGCCCGAAGCCGGGGTCGAACCGGCACAGCACTAAGTGCCGAGGGATTTTAAGTCCCTTGCGTCTACCAATTCCGCCATTCGGGCTCGGCATCGCTGCCCGTCGCCTCGCAGTCGATTACGACGTGATGTCAACCCGTTCGCGCAGTTCCTTGCCGGTCTTGAAGAAAGGAACTCGCTTGGCGGGTATTTTCACGATCTCGCCGCTTTTGGGGTTGCGGGCCTCGCGGGCACTCCGCTCACGCACGGTGAAGCTCCCGAAGCCGCGGATCTCCACCTTCTCACCACGCCGCAGTGCATCCCCCATGGCATCGAAAATGATATTGACGATGGCCTCGGACTCCTTGCGAGTCAATGAAGCGTTCGATTCTGCTACTTTATCGATCAGTTCACTCTTGGTCATACATCCTCCGCTTGTTTCGTCACCGCCAACCAGGGAGACGGTATTCCGCATTAATTATCGCCGTTTTTCTTGAACCCTTCCCTCAGCAACTGGCCGAGGTTCGAGGTGACCTCTTTCTGGGACCCCATGTAGTCTTCCAGCTCTGCCTTCTCGATGGCGGACTGCAGGGATTTGATCGATAAACCGATCTTGCGGTCGTTGACGTCGACGTTCAGGACGATGGCATCCAGTTCGTCCCCCACTTCGGCAAAGCCCTTGGGTGTTGCCAGTTTCTCCTGGGTCAGTTCGGAGACATGGACCAATCCTTCGATCCCCTCTTCGATCTCCAGGAAGATGCCGAAATCGGTGACCGAGGATACCTTGCCGCGAATGCGGGAGCCGGGCTTGTACTTCTGCGGGATCTCACTCCAGGGATCGGGGGAAAGCTGCTTGATCCCCAGGGAGAGCCGCTCACCCTCGACATCGATATTCAGCACGACAGCCTGGACAGACTGTCCCTTGCTGAAGATCTCTCCGGGATGCTTGATCCGCTTGGTCCAGGAGATGTCGGAGACATGCACCAGGCCGTCGATACCGTCCTCGATACCGATGAACATGCCGAAGTCGGTGATGTTCTTGATCTGCCCCTCGATCTTGGTCCCGACCGGATAACGATCGCCGATCACCGTCCAGGGATTGACCTGGGTCTGCTTGTAGCCGAGGGAGATGCGGCGGTTATTGGGATCGACGCCGAGAACCACTGCCTGAACGGTTTCCCCGACGGTGAGAATCTCGGAGGGATGGCGGACACGACGGGTCCACGACATCTCGGAGACATGGATCAGCCCTTCCACGCCGTCTTCGAGGGCGACGAAAGCGCCGTACTCGGTCAGGCTCACGACCTTTCCCTCGACGATGGAACCGACCTGGTAGCGGTCGTTCACGGTGATCCAGGGATCGGGGAGTGTCTGCTTGAGACCGAGGGAGATCTTCCCTTTGGCGCTGTCGTACTTGAGGACCTTGACTGTCAGCTTCTCGCCGACCTTCACCGCATCGGAGGGGTGATTGAGGCGCCCCCACGACATATCGGTAACGTGCAGCAGGCCATCCAGACCGCCTAGGTCGACGAATGCGCCGTAATCGGTAATGTTCTTGACGATCCCTTCCAGGACCTGCCCTTCGGCAAGGTTCCCCAGGGTCTGCTCCTTGAGCTTGTCCCGCTCCTCTTCCAGCAGCACGCGCCGGGACAGGACGATATTGCCCCGCTTCCGGTTCATCTTGATGATCTTGAACATGCCGGACTGGCCGATGTACTTGTCCAGGTTCCCGCTGGGCCGCAGATCGACCTGCGAGGCGGGGAGGAACGCGGCAAGCCCGATGTCGACGGTGAGGCCACCCTTGACCTTGCCGGTGATCTTCCCTTCGATAACGCCGCCTTCGCCGCCGGCAGCATTGACCTTTTCCCAGGCCAGATGGCTTTCCGCCTTCTTCTTGGAGAGGACGATATAGCCGCGCTCGTTCTCTTCGCGCTCGAACAGGACCCGGACCTCGTCGCCGACCTTGATGGTCAGGGCGCCGTCCTCATCGAGGAACTCGCTGGCCTGGATGCATCCTTCCGACTTGTATCCCACATCGACCAGGACGATATCCTGGTTGACCTGCACGACGATACCCTTGACGATCTCACCAACCTGCAGCTGCTTTATACTGTCATTGAACAGCTCGGCGAACTCACCGTGCGCTCCCTGCTCGTGGTCATCCTCCACATCGGCAAAGCGCTTGATCGGTGCGTCATTCCTTCTGTCCACGTTCCTGTCCTCACTCATCAACACGATACCCCCGTTACGTTTCTTTGCGTTCTCAGCTTTTAGCCGACATACGGTAGCACAAAACGAAAAAATTTCAACCGTTTTTGTCCTTGTCAAGTTGGTTGATTCGTTCCATGACTTCATCGATCAACCATTTGGGTGTCGACGCACCGGCCGTCACCCCCACCCGCTCAACGGCAACAAACCATTCTGGATCAAGCTGTTGTGCTGTTTCTATATGGTAGGTCCGGGGCTGAAGCTCGGTACAGACCTCAGCCAGCCGCTTGGTATTAGCGCTGTTAAATCCACCGATTACTATCATGCAATCGACCTGCTTGGCAAGCTCCTTTGCCGCTTCCTGGCGCACTGCCGTAGCATCGCAGATAGTGTGGAATACCCGGATCTCTACGGCTCGCTTCAGGCACTCGCGCACCACATCCTCAAGATTCTCGAACGACTGGGTGGTCTGGGCCACCACACCAATCTTCCCCATCCGGGGGAGCCGGGCCGCCTCTTCGCCGGAACCGACCACGTAGACCTTTCCCTTGGCATAGGAGACGATCCCCTGCACCTCGGGATGGTCGGCATCTCCCACCACCACCACGTCGTACCCTGCCGAGGAAAGGCTCTGCACATGTTCCTGGGCCTTCTTGACAAAGGGGCAGGTGGCATCGACGATCTCAAGCTCCTTGCAGACCGCCTCTTCCAACTCCTCGGAGGTCACGCCATGGGAGCGGATGATGATGGTACCGGTATCCAGTTCCGAAAGCTTTTTCAGGACCCGCACCCCCATCTCTTCCAGCTTCTGCACCACCTGGGGGGAATGGATGATCGGACCGAGGGTAAAGGTCTGCCCCCCCTTGTCCGCCGCTTCAAAGGCCATCTGGGTCGCCCGCTTCACACCGAAGCAGAAACCTGCCTGCTTGGCCTGGATGATTTCCATGCACTCTCCTCTACAACTACAAAACGTTTCCGGTCAGGCTGCAGCCGGGCCGGCCGAGCGCTGGCGCTCTTTGACGACCCCCGCCATTCTCTCCACCACCTGGTCGATGGAAAGGGCCGTCGAATCTATGGCTATGGCATCCTCTGCCTGACGGAGCGGTGCGTGGTCCCGTCCGGTATCCTGGTTGTCACGGGCGATGACCTCGGCTATGGTCCGCTCCAGGTCGACCGGTTCTCCCTTGGCCTTCAGCTCCAGGTAGCGTCGCCTCCCCCGCTCTTCCGGCGAAGCGGAGAGGAAGAATTTCACATCCGCATCGGGAAAGACCACGGTGCCGATGTCGCGCCCCTCCAGGACAACGCCGCCGTCATGTCCCATCTCCCGCTGCAGGGTCAAAAGCAGCTCCCGAACCCCCCGCATGCCGGCAATATGGGAGGTGAGCAGGCTGATCTCCGGGGTGCGGATCAGGTCGCTGACGTCTTCGCCATTGAGCGTGACGCAAATCTGCCCCTGTTTGCGGCAAAAGGCTACCGTAGACTGTTTGCAGACCGCCAGCACCTGCGCATCATCATCCACCGGCACTCCGGAACGAGAGACGGCCAGGGCGAGCGCACGGTACATGGCGCCGGTGTCGATATGGACATAGTCGAGCAGCGCGGCCAGGTGCCGGGTAATGGTGCTTTTGCCGGCGCCGGACGGGCCATCGATGGCAACGATGAGCCCGCGGGGCCGAAGCTTTTGCCCGCTCATCGGCATATCCCCACCTGCTCCAGAAGCGGGAGGAAGGTCGGAAACGAGGTCGCGATGCACTCGGTGTCGTCGACGGTTATGGCCTGACGTGCTGCCAGACCGGCAACCAGCATGGACATGGCGATCCGGTGGTCGCCGCAGCTCTCGGCAGCACAGCCGGAGAGCGCCTCGACGCCGTCGATGACCATGCCGTCGTCGGTCTCTTCCACGGGAACACCGGCCTTGCGCAGATTAGCCGCCATGGCGGCGATCCGGTCAGTCTCCTTGACCCGCAGTTCGCGGGCGTCGCGGATCACGGTCCGTCCCGAAGCGAGTGCCGCAGCCACCGCAATCACCGGGAACTCGTCGATGGCCCTGGGCACCACGTCGCCGCCGATCTCGATCCCCTTGAGAGCCGAGGAGCGCACCAGGAGGTCTGCCACCGGTTCGCCGGAGAGCTCCCGCTGGTCGACGAGTTCGATGGATGCGCCCATGGCGGCGAGGATGTCGAGGATGCCGGTCCGGGTAGGATTCACCCCTACCCCCCGGATCAGCAGCTCGGAACCGGGGACGATCAGGGCAGCCACGATGAAGAAGGCGGCCGAGGAGATGTCGCCGGGGACAACGATCTCGCGCCCTTCCAGCTCGCAGCCGCCGCGCACCGTTACCCCGCCGGGAAAGGTCGTCACATCGGCCCCGAAATAGCGGAACATCCGCTCGGAATGGTCGCGGGAAAGGGACGGCTCCGTCACCCTGGTCTCGCCGTCGGCATAGAGCCCGGCCAGCATCAAGGCCGACTTCACCTGGGCGCTCGCCACCGGCGAGGCGTAGTCGATGCCGGTAAGCCTCTTCCCCACGATGGCCAGCGGCGCCTTGTCTCCACCTGCACGGCCGTGGATCTGTGCCCCCATCCGGGAGAGCGGCTCGATGACCCGCTTCATGGGGCGGCGGCGCAGATACTGGTCGCCGGTCAGAACGGTGAAAAACTTCTGGGCCGCGAGCAGGCCGCAGATGAGGCGGATGGAGGTTCCCGAATTGCCGCAGTCGATGACGTCGGTCGGCTCGGTCAGCCCATGGAGCCCTTTCCCCCGGATGACCAGGAGGTCGCCGTCGTCCTCGGTCCCGATCCCCATCGCCTGGAAGGCCCGCAGGGTGGCAAGATTGTCCTCGCCCCGCAAAAGACCGCGGACAGTGGTCGTTCCGCTGGCCAGCGAGCCGAGCATGATGGAACGGTGGGAAATCGACTTGTCTCCCGGCACCGCGATCTCTCCGCGGACCGCCTGCACCGGTTGTACGGTATAGCTCTGCACGGTATCCCCTTTGCGCGGCCGGGTCAGGACCAGGTCCCGGCCACCAGCCCGTCACGATACTGTTTCGACCGGGCGAAGAAGCGCTCCAGCGCCTCCCCGTCCCCTTTGGCTACCAATTCACGCAGCTCGGCATAGTAGCCGGCAAAGAAATCCATCATCTCCAGGACGCTGTCCCGGTTCATCAGGGCGATGTCGCGCCACATGACCGGGTCCGACGAGGCGATGCGGGTGAAATCCCGGAAACCGCCGGCGGAATACTTGAGGATGTTCTCGTCGCAGCCATCGTATTCGCCGACGGCATTGACCAGGCTGTAGGCCACCATGTGAGGCAGGTGGGAAATGGCCGCCACGACCCGGTCGTGTTTTGCCACGTCCATCAGCACCACCTCGCTGCCGGTGAGCTCCCACATCCGGACCACCGTCTCCAGGGCGCGCCGATCCGAGCGCTCAGTGGGGGTAATGATGCAGCGCCGCCCCTGGTAGAGCTCGGCAAACGAGGCCTCGACCCCGGACTTCTCGGTCCCGGCAATGGGATGACCGCCGATGAAATGGCGCCCCTCCGGCATCAGCGGCTCGCAGGCAGAGACGATCTCCCCCTTGACGCTGCCACCGTCGGTGACGACGCAGCCGGGCGCAAGGGCAGGCGCAATCTCCCTGACCAGGTCGGCAATGGTGCAGACCGGCGTGGCCAGAAAGACCATGTCCGCCCCCGCGACCCCTTCACGGGGGTCATGGCAATAGCGGTCGATAACGCCGAGTTCAACGGCCCGCTCCAGGTTCTCCTTCCCCCGGCCGATACCGACGACCTCGCCGACTTCATTCTTTTCGCGGAGAATCCGGGCCAGCGAACCGCCGATCAACCCCACTCCGACAATGGCAAGACGATTAATTAATGGCATGGCATCCGATGTCGCAGGGTCTGGGGTGCCTTTGAAAGGACCCGCAGCCTCCGCGTCTATTTCGCTCTGGGATAGGAACCGAGAATCTTGACGAACTGGCAGAACCCTTTCAGCTCCTCCACCGCCTCGGCCACGGGTGCATCGGCTATGTGCCCGACCAGGTCGAGGAAGAAGACATACTCCCAGGCCTTGGTCTTGTTGGGGCGCGACTCGATCTTGGAGAGGTTGACCCCGCGCTGGGCAAAGGGGGCCAGCATCCGGTAGAGGATGCCCGGCTCGTCCTTGACCGAAAACATCAGGGAGGTCTTGTCATTCCCGCACTTCTCCGCCACCTTCGAACCGATCACCAGGAACCGGGTGACGTTGTTCACCTGGTCCTCGATCCGCTCCCGCACCACCTTGAGATCGTAGAGCGAGGCGGCGTACTGGCTGGCAATGGCTGCGGCGGAATAATCCTCGCTGACGATCTGGGCAGCCAGGGTGGTGGATGCCACGTCAACGAGGGGCACGTTGGGAAGGTTGTCGGCAAGCCAGCGCCGGCACTGGGCCAGGGGCTGCGGATGGGAATAGATCTTTTTGACGTCCTCGATCCGGCCGGTGCGGGAGAGGAGGAAGTGGGAGACCTCCAGGAGCACCTCGGCGTTGATCTTCAGGTCGCTCTCCATGAACATGTCCAGGGTGTGGGAAACCACCCCCTCGGTGGAGTTTTCCACCGGCACCACGCCGTAGAGTGCCCGCCCCTTCTCCACGTCCTCGAAGACCGCCGGGATCGCCTTTTGTGGCACCAGCTCGGCGGAGAGCCCGAAATGCTGCATGGCTGCCAGATGGGAGAAGGTTGCCTTCGGACCGAGGAAGGCCACCTTCATCGGCGACTCCAGGGAGAGCGAGGCAGAGATGATCTCGCGGAAAACGCTGCGCAGGGCTTCGGTGGGAAACGGCCCCGGATTTACGGCAGCCAGCCGCTCGTAGATCTCCCGCTCGCGGTTCGGCACGTGGAAATCGCGGTTCTCCCTGGTCTTCAGCCTGCCGACCTCGATCACCAGGCCGGCCCGACGGTTCAGCAGTTCCAGGATGCGGTCGTCCACCGCGTTGATATCCTGACGCAACACTTCCAAGGATTTCAGATCATCCACTGGGATTTCACCTGCCGGGGGGATGGTTCGGGATTGGAGGGAGCCCACTCTAAAGCAACAGCGGGGAAAATGCAAATGGTTTTTAACCTGCCACTCCCGCTCGTGCCTCGCCTGAGACGGCACGAGCGGGAGCCGGTCATTTGAGGCAGACCCGCCGCACCTCGTGCATGTCGGTCAACCCCTGAAAGACCTTGAGGATGCCGTCCTGCCGCAGGGTGGTCATTCCGTCGGCGCTTGCCTGCTGACGGACCAGATCTGTATCCACCTTTTTCTTGATGAGCCCCTGCAGCGCGTCGGTGCACTCCAAGAGCTCGTGTATGCCGAGACGGCCGGCATAACCGCTGTTGCCGCACCGGGCGCAGCCTCGGGGACGGGCCAGTTTCAGGCCGGCCGGGTCGAGGCCGGTCAGTGCGAACTGCTCCGTGCCGAACTCTTCGATGATCTCGGCAATCTCCCTCTCTCCGGGGGTGTAGATCTCCCTGCACTCGGCACAGAGGGTGCGGACCAGTCGCTGGGCCAGCACACAGAGGAGCGAATCGGAAAAGCTGAACGGATCGAGCCCCATCTCCAGCAGGCGGGTCACCGTCTCCGCGGCAGAGTTGGTATGGAGGGTGGAAAGGACCAGATGCCCGGTCAGCGAGGCCTCTACGGCGATGGAGGCGGTCTCCAGGTCGCGCATCTCCCCCACCATGATCACGTCGGGATCGAGACGCAAAAACGAACGGAGCGCCGCGGCAAAGGTAAGGCCGATCTTCGGGTTGACCTGCACCTGGCGCAGCCCCTTCTGGGTTATCTCCACCGGGTCCTCGGCGGTCCAGATCTTGACCTCCGGTGCATTGATGCCGGCAATGGCCGAATGGAGGGTGGTGGTCTTGCCGGAACCGGTCGGCCCCACCACCAGGATCAGGCCATGTGGCTTGCGGATCGACTCATTGAAAACCCGCGCATTCCGTTCGGTAAAGCCGACCTGTTCCAGGGAAACGGTCGTGCCGGTATTGAGGAGACGGATGACCACATCCTCCAGATGTCCGGCAGTCGGCATGGTAGCGACCCGCAGCTCCACGTCCAGCGGCCCGAACTTCTTGAAGTTGATCTTGCCGTCCTGGGGCCTTCTCCGCTCGGCAATGTCCAGATCGGCCATGATCTTGATCCGTGACGGGATGGCGTACTTGTAGCGATACGGAATCCGCTGGTAGACGGCACACCGCCCGTCCACGCGCATCCTGACCACCACGTCGTTCTTGCCGGGATACGGTTCGATGTGGATGTCCGAGGCCTTTTTCTGGCAGGCGTCATAGATGATCTTGTTCACCAGCTTGACGATGACGCTGTCGCGCTCGGTGACCTTGCGGACCTCCTCCTCAACGTCGGGCTCGTCAAGGGCGCCGCTCTCGCTCAACAGGACGCCGATGGTGTCAGCCGCGAACTCTTCGACAAATTCCTCGGCAGCCGGCTGCGACTGCGCCGAATGCCGGTAGAGGCGCTGCTGGGCATTGGCAATATCGCTCTCCGTGGCTATGACCGGGATGATCCGGTGCCGGATGGATGCCTCCAGGTCCTTGAGTTCCTGGAGCTTGAGCGGGTAGACCATGGCCAGGGTCAGGGTGGTGCCGATGCGGGAGATGGGGACGATCTTCTGCTTCTGGGCAAAGGTGGCGTTGATGTAACGGGCAAGATCGGGGTCGATCTCCAGGACGTCGATCTGCACAAAGGAAAGATCGTACTGCTCGGCAATGATCCGCGCCAGATGCGGCTCTTCCAGGTAGCGTAGTTTATAGAGCGCACGGTAGAGCGGCACGTCATCCTTCTTGGATAGAGCCAGGGCGTTTCCCAACTGCTCATTGGTAATGAGCTTGTCGCGCACCAGGATGTCGGACAGCCGCTGCCGCTTGCCCGCCTGCTCCAGGACATAGGCGAGGTCGGACTCGTTGAGGTAGCCGAGCTTGCAGAGCAGCTGGCCGATGGTCTGCCCGGGATACAGCTTCTGCAGCTCCAGCGCCTCTTCGAGCTGGAGTTCCGTGATCAGCTTGTTCTCCAGCAGGATTTCGCCCATCTTCTTCGGGGCCATTGCAGATTCTCCTTGGTAATGCCCTTCGGTGCCGACCGGGGGTCCGGCCGGAGAGGCGTCAGCGCGGCCTGAAAACCGTATAGCCGTTCAGGGCTACCAGTTCGCTCACCAGCGGGTCGAGTTCGGCAGGGGTCAGGACAACCCGGTCCCCGCTCGACGGATCGCGGAAGCTGAACCCGGAAAGCTGAACGGTGTAGGGAATATCCTGTGCAGGCCAGAGACGCTGCGTGGCAAAACTGCCGGGCAGGCGCAACTGGGTGAGGAGTTTTTCCCCGACCCGCCTGAAATCGTCGCGCTCCTCCAGTATGACGACCCGATAGCCGCGGGTCTCCAGAAGACGCATCAGGGTATAGAAAACCGGATCGCCGTTGAAGCCGCTGATGATGAACCGCTCGCCACCGAACTCGAAAAAGCGGTCGGCCCGGATATCGAGACGAAGGCCGCTGTCCATCGGCCCGAACAGTTCGACCGTGGCATCGCGGGTGTAGGTGAGCTTGAGTGAATCGAGCATGCGGTCGGCGATTTCCGTTGCCGTAACGGCCGGCACCTGATAGAGGCGACTTCCTTCCCCTCGTGCGTCACGCCGGGGCGCAGGGTACGGCTCCATCACCTGGAACCCCTGACCGGAGAGAAAGGAGACCAGGCTGGCCGGCATGCCGCTCCGCGCCTCGCTCACGTTGAGAAGCACCAGGTCCTGTTTCATCAGGCTTTCCGCATCCCGTTCGATCCGGAAATCGCTGGTCACCGTCAGTTGCGGATCTGTGCCGAACGTGACGCTGAAGTCCTCCTCAACGGAGTAAAAACGGGCAGCGGCAAGCAGGGAGGCATAGAAGCGCCTGACATTGGCCGGATCGTCGCTCACCACCCGCACCTCTTCGTCGACGCCCTGCACAAGGCTTTTCACCAGCGGAGGGAGCTTGCCGCCGGGATCGAGCAGGATCTTGCCGCCATCGGCGGCAGGCAGGACCGGGAACCGCACCGGATCGAGGGAAAGGGAAAAATTCTCCCCCTTGAGCTCAATCCCTTCCGGAGCGTCGGCAGGCGCAGGATGCAGGCGGTCCCAGACCAGGCGCACCGGGGTGAGATCGCCGCGACCGTCGCTGCGTCGAACCTTTACCATTCTGAACTGCTGCGTTGCCATCTTCCCGGAGTCGCCCTGTAAGGAGCGGGAGCGGCCATGCCCCTTCCCCTGCCGATCTGCGGTTGGAATCGTAATGGTGCGACCCACCTGCAGAGCATGGATGTCGGTAATCCCGTTCAACTGCTTCACGCGGGGGATCATGGCCTCGGCTTCCCGTTCCGAAAAGCCGTATCGTCCCATCAGGATGAGGTTGAGGGTGTCGCCCGGCCTGACCCGGTACCGGGTTGATGGCGATGCAACCTTTTTGTGGCGGGGTGGTGCGGCGTGCTTTGCCGCTAGGCTCTGCCGGGCAGCGGGGAAGGTTCTGTCCAGAACCTGTGGATCGAGTTCAAACTGCGGATCAATGGCGTGGGCAGGCAGGCCCCATGCCGGCAGGATCGCAGCCGCGCATGCCAGGCAACGGAGCAGCCTCTTTCCGAATCGATACATGATCACTCCTGAACTTCTCAATACATGACAAAACAAACCTGCAGAATGATGTTACGGCAGCGTGACCACGACCCCCCGGATACCGCTGCCGTCGCTCTTCCGGTAGAGTGCGAGCTCGGCGCCATTGGCAAGCGTGGCCTGGTCTACCAGGTAATCCTTTTTCCGTGCCCTGGAGGTGGCAGAATAGTCGCCGCTTCCGAGCAAATCCTGCAACAGGCCGGCAACCACCTCTTCGCCAATCCCCTTTTCTCCCGCAGCAATTACCTGGATCGCCTTGATGTCGCTGCCCGACCGGAAAACCCTGAACTCCATCCCCGGCGAGAAGAACCGCTCCCATCCGGGGTGGGTGGTCGAATACGCCACGTCCTTCCGGTCTGGGGAGATAAGCCGGGGCAGGGACGCTCTCTGCGTCGACTGCGCCGTGGTCCGGTTGTCCACGACGGCCTGGACGGCCTGGACGGCGGGGGTGGCAGGTTGCGGCTGTGCCGGGGTAGGCGCAGTGCGGAAGAGCGATTGTATCGCCGGAAGGCGTGCCGCCCCGTAGACACTGACGCCCAGGATCAGCACCCCCAGGAGAGCGGCTGCCGCGAAGAGCGGCAGGGAATGCTTCCGGGGCTCCTGCCCGAAGAGGCTCTCGAAGGGGGGAAGCTCCTCGACCGGCATCTCAGGATGCGGAGGAGACGCCGGGCGCGGCCTGCTTGGCGCAACCTGAGGCCGCGCAGCGGCCTGCGGCGCCGGCCGCGGTCGCGGCGGTGACGCAGCACCTGCAAGAGTAGGCTCTCCTGCGGCTGGCGGTTGCGGCTGGGGAACGGGACGAGGAGCCGCTGCACGGGGCTGACCGTCAACACCGGCAGACACTGGCTCGACGGGCCGTTCCCCACCCTGCCCCGCAGCCACAGACGACTCCGCGGGATGGGACATCGCCGTTGGCGGCGTGTCGGCACCTCGTTCCTGCGGCTCGACGCCCGATTTCGGTGTCGAAACAGCATGGTCTTCAACCCTGTAGAGCTCCTGATGAACAGGAATGACCTCAGGAGTGACCCCTCCCCAATCGGCAGGGCCGTCCCCCTCCTTCCAGCGGAGATGGGGGATCTTTTTCAACTGGGTTCCGAAAAACGCGCAGAGTTCCTCTTCCGAAGAGGCAAAATCGAAGCTGTCGTCAAAGCAGTGAGGCCGCTCCCCCTTCTGTCCATCCAGATCTCCCATCAGGACGATCCGTGGCGAGGCATCTCGGAGCAGCCCCTTGATCTGCTTGGCGATCACCTCGGCGGTAGTGCCGCCGATCTCGCGCTGGATGAACACCGTTGCCGGCCGCTTGTCGAAGACCGCCACCAATCCCTGCTCGAAATCGGAAAAGATGCAGATCTGAGCCGTGATGAGCGGCTGGAACCGCTCCTTGAGGAGCAGGACATGGGGATCGTTTGAGATGATGACTATGGTTACCATGGCACCTGATCGGAGAATATCCGGACACCCCGTTTCCATCCGGTGTTGCTGGGCAGAAACCCGGCACAGGGGATGTTTTACCGCTTCCTATTCTTTATCGGCAACAGTTTCGCCGTCTTGACCGGAGAATTAAATAGCTGCAATGTCACGGCCAACACCGGCACACCCCTGTCAGCCGATCACCACCCGCGCCTCAGGGTTGAGCGGATTGGTCCGCACCGCAAGGGAAAAGAGGTAGGGGTAGTCGTTCTTCAGGTGCTGCATGTAGACCAGCCACTGTCGTAGCAGGTTCACGTAAGCCCGCTTGATGTCGCCCGACAGATGGTCAAGATCGGCTTCCGGCAGGCCGATGAAGTTCTGCCGCGCCTCCAGCTCCTCGATGAGATGGAAAACCGCCCAAAGCAGGTCGGTGAATTCGTCATGTTCCAGAAGATTGGGGTTTCCCATGAGCCCGAGCATGAACTGCCGTCGTCCCACCAGGAAGTCGTGCAGCGCATCGAGATCGCCGCCGCGGCTGTCGATCTGCAGTTCGCGCCGCAGCAGCGAGTCGGCCGCACGGCGAAAATCCTCCCCCTGCCAGAGGGGGGTGATCCGCATGGCAGCGGACAGGTGGTCGCGGTCCTTCACGAACAGGAACCCATCCCCCATGAGATGCGTCCCCACCTCGCTGAAAAAGACCCCGATCACCATGTTCAGCTTCTGCCGGAGGGCCTCCCGCTCCCGCTGCTTGATCACCTTCTCCACCATCAGGGTGACGAACAGGACATAGATGGGGAGAAAGGCCAGGTTCCCCAGGAAGCTGAAACCGATCTCCCCTCCCCTGCCGTACAGCAGGTAGTCAAGACCATACAGGGCAAGGGAGAGCACCATCATCACCCAGATCATCTTTTCGCTCTTCAGGACAAAATCGAACATCTACCTCTCCTTCAGGATGCCCGCAAGGCATCGACAATCTTCATATTGGCCGCCCGGAACGCCGGCAGCACGCCCCCCACCAGCCCCATTATGAGGGAGAAGAGCAACCCCTTGCCGATGATGGAGGGGGTGAGGGTAAAGGAAAAGGCCAGTTCGGCAAATGACTGCCAGTTCATGGTGGAGATGGTAATCAGCTGCATGAACGACGCGCAGACCATGCCGACAACCCCTCCCAGGAGGCCGAGGAAGAGGGCCTCGCAGACAAAGGCGATCAGGATGCTCGTCCGTGTGAACCCGAGCGCCCGCAGGGTGCCGATCTCGGTGATCCGGTTGGCAACGGCAGCGTACATG
This sequence comes from Geobacter sp., assembly GCA_009684525.1. Taxonomy (NCBI): domain Bacteria; kingdom Pseudomonadati; phylum Thermodesulfobacteriota; class Desulfuromonadia; order Geobacterales; family Geobacteraceae; genus Geobacter; species Geobacter sp. The sequence continues at coordinate 47,787 of WKKR01000006.1, read as the reverse complement.
GTGATCATCGCTCCGATCACGGCCCCCAGGGAAAAGATGATCGTCAGCGCCAGCCCCATGATCCGGAGAAACGTGGCCATGGCCTCGGACTGGTCCTCGTAGTAGCGGGTCTCCCGCTTGGCCTCCAGTGTCAGCCGCGGATCACTCTCGATCCGCTCCTTGAGCGCCTGGAACTGCCCGGTATCGCGCAGCTTGAACACCACCGACGAGTAGACCGGCCGCCGGAAAGCCTGCATCAGCTGGTCCACGTCCCCCCAGATCTCCGAGGAGAAGCCGGTGGCGCCGGCATCGAATATCCCCACCACCGTCCAGGTCCGCATGCCGAAACGGAGCGTCTCCCCCAGCCCGCCCCCTTTGAACCGCTTGGCAATGTTCATACCGGCCACCACCTCGGCCGAGCCGGGACGGGGCATCCGCCCTTGGACCAGCCTGACCTGAGGCCGCAGCAGCAGCGACTCCTCGCCGACGCCCCGGATCACCACGTTGGAAGGCTTGTTGCTGTCGCGCTTGGGAAGATTTATCAGGACCACCAGCTCCTTGGCGAGCAGTTGCCGGCCGTTGCTGCCGATGGCGATCTCGGGCTGGCTCTCCACGATGGACGCCTGGTTCCGCTCCACGCCGCTCTGAACCTCAGAGACCGACCCTTTCCGGATCACCACCACATTATCGGGCGACCCAGTAGCAATCAGGGTTTTTTGCAGCCCTTCGGCCAGCATCAGGGTCGCGGCAAAGACGAAGACCACCATGGCCATCCCCGAGGCAGTGAGAACCGTGGTAAGGCGCCGCGTCCAGAGGTTGCGGAAGCTGTAGGAAAGGGGGATCACCATCAGCCGATCCTCCGCAGCCCGTCAGCCACACGGATGGTTACCCCGCGCCAGGTGGGAAAGATGGCGGCCACGCCACCGACCACCGTTGCCGCTGCCAGGTCCAGCAGCACGGTAACGGTGGTGACGTGAAACACCGGGAAGAACTGGGAGAGTTCCGTCTCGATCCAGCCGGCCGCCGGGAAGGTGAGGGCGATGCCGAGCGCGCCGCCGGCCAGCGAGATGGCCAGCGACTCGCCGAAGATCACCCCGCCGATATGGAGAGGCCCGAACCCGAGCGCCTTCAGGGTGGCATACTCGGCAATCCGCTCACGGGCGGTCATGGCCATGGTGTTGGCGGCCACGACCATGATGATGACGATCACCACATAGGAGACGATCTGGATGGCAATGACGATCGCCTCGGTCATGGCGACGAAACTGAGTTGGAACGCCTTTTCCGTCTCGGTGAGGGTCTCTGCCAGGGAGTTTTTGAACTGGGCATCCACGGCCTCTGCCACCTCGGCCGCCTGATCGGCCTTTTTCACCCCGATGACGAAGATGCCGGTCTGTTCGGCCCGACGGGCCATGGTCCGCTTCAGGGTCTCGTTTAGGTAATTCCAGTGGAAGAAGAACTGACTCTCGTCGGTGGTCCGCTGCGCCCCCCGGTAGATCCCGCGCAGCACGAACTCCCACTGTCCGGGGAAGATGGTCCCCTTGAGGGTGATCTGGTCTCCCACCTTCCAGCCATGCTTGGCTGCCAGCTTGCGACCGGCAACCGCCCCCTTCCGGTCCCGGAGAAAGGCGCCCCGCTCCTCCGGGGAAAGGACGAACTCGGGGTAGAGATCGAGATAGTTCTGCGGGTCAATGGCAAAGTTGGGGAAAAAATTCTTCTCGGTTTTATAGACGCCGCCGAACCAGTTGGCGTTGGCGACCTTCTCCACCCCCTGCACCTGCCGGATTTTCTCTTTGTAGGAGATCGGGAGGGAGAAGACCAGCGAGATGGAGTTGCGTGTGATCAGCCGGGTGGAGGACGAGCTCTCCGCCCCCAAATACCAGAGTTCCACCAGGGTCCTGAGCAGGCCGAAGGCGATGACGGCCACGGCCACGCCGGCAATGGTCAGCAGCAGGCGAAGGGGATGGCGAAAGCAGTTGCGGATGATGAGCTTGAAGATGAACATGGTCAGGAGTTCGTCAATACACCCTTTTCCAGATGGCGGATCAGGTGTGCTTTCTCCGCGGCCCGCGGATCATGGGTAACCATGATGATGGTCTTGCCGAAATCCGCCACCAGCCGGTCCATGAGCGACAGGATCTCCCCTGCCGAAACCCGGTCCAGATCGCCGGTCGGCTCATCGGCCACCAGGATGGTCGGGTCGGTCACCATGGCCCGGGCAATGGCCACGCGCTGCTGCTGGCCGCCCGAGAGCTGGGAGGGGTAATGGTCCATCCGGTCGGCAAGGCCCACCAGTTCCAGCACGGTGGCGACGTGCTCTCGCCGGTCGCGCCGGGAAAGCCTGGTGAGCAGAAGCGGCAGCTCCACGTTCTCGAAAGCGGTCAGGACCGGCATCAGGTTGTAGAACTGGAAGATAAAACCAACATGGAGCGCGCGCCACGCGGCAAGCTCGGTCTCGGCAAGGGTGGTGATGTTCACCCCGCCGATGGTGATGGTGCCGGAATCCACGGTGTCGATGCCGGCGATCAGGTTGAGCAGGGTGCTTTTCCCTGACCCGGACGGCCCCATCAGGGCGAGGAACTCCCCCGCAGCGATGGAGAAGGTGATATCCTCCAACACCGGCACGACCTGGCTGCCGCGACGATAGGACTTGGCAACGTTGACGATCTCGACGAGCGGCTCATCGGTCATGAATACTCCCTCTCCTGCATCGCCCCCCCCCTGCTCGTCAGTGGACCGTCGTCACCACCATCGCCAGATCGTCGCGCAGTGCCGTCCCCTGGATGAACTCCTCCAGCGAGGCGATCAGATGGGCAAGCGCCTGTTGAGAGTCACCGATGCGGCTCTCCTGCAGCGCCGCTGCCAGCCGATGGGCTCCAAACTGCTCACCCTCCGCATTTTCCGCCTCGCTGATCCCGTCGGTAAAGAGGAGCAGGCGGTCGCCCGGCGCGATCCCGACCGCTTTTTCCTCGAAATCCACCTGTGGCACGACGCCGAGGATCATCCCCTCGGCATCCAGTTCTTCCACAACGCCGTTGCCATGAAGCAGCAGCTGGCGGTTGTGGCCGGCGTTGGCGTAGTGCAGCACCAGGCTCCGCTCGTCGAAACGGAGATAGAACATGCTGACCAGGAGCCCCACCCGTGTCAGATCGTCGTGAAGCGCCTCGTTGAGCAGGCTCAGGATCCCGGCGCAGCTGATCGGCCCCGAGGCATGGAGCCGCCGCAGGGCGCCTCGCATCTCGGCGACCAGGAGGGCCGAACCGACATTGTGGCCGGAAACGTCGGCAATGATCGCATCCAAGAGCCCGTCACCCCTCAGGAAGAAATCGTAGTAATCTCCCCCCACGAAACCGGCAGGACGATAGGTGGCGGCAAATTCGAGCCGCTCGCACCGAGGGAAATGCCGGGGGACCAGGGCCTCCTGGATGGCCCGGGCAATCTCCATCTCCTTGGTGACCCGGGCGTTTTCCAGGAGCGCCTCCCGGATCTGCTCCGTCTGCTCGCGGACCTTCTGTTTCAGCCCCTCCTCGTAAGCGCGATGGGAGAGCAGCAGGCGGCGCTGCTTGAGGGCGTTGCGAACCGTCACGCTGAGACGTTCGTTGCTGAAAGGCTTCACCAGGTAGTCCACTGCCCCTAGGTGGATGCAGTGGATGGCGGTTTCCGTATCGACCACCCCGGAGAGCATGATGACAAAGGTGTCGGGAGAGCCGGTCCTGATCCGCTGCAAAAGCTCCAGCCCAGTCCCCCCCGACATGATGATGTCGGATATCACCAGACTGTATTCCTGCTCGTTAAGCCGCACCAGAGCGTTTTCTACACCGTCGGCCTCGGCGCACTCGTACCCTTCGTAGCTCAGGGCATCGACAAGCAGGGAACGGATCGCCTCCTCATCGTCAACCACCAGGATCCTGTCGGTCATGAGCCCCTCCTCTCCCCGCGTAAGGCACGAAATGATCGTCTTCCGTGCGACTGCGGAAGCAGGGATTCTGTGCTAAGATTGCCTAACGGGCATGTCCCGTCATTCGATCAGGGTCGTGAAGATATGGATAGCAAAGTCTTTATCAAGAACCGGCTGCAGAACCTTTTTCAGTCGATCATCCTGCTCCTGTTGATGGTCGGCCTGGTGCTGGTCCTTGCCTGGTTTTTCGCCGGCGGCTACGGCATCATCTGGAGCTTGGTGCTGCTGGTACCGCTCGCCGTCGGCTCTCGCCATGCACCGCTCATCGTGCTCAAGATGTATCGCGCCCAGCCCGTCTCCCTGGAACAGGCACCGCAGCTCTTTGCCATCGCCGGGGAACTGGCCGGCCGGGCCGGGTTGCGGGAGCCCCCCCAGCTCCACTACATGGCCAATGACTCGCCTCTCATCTTCTCCATCGGATACGGAGAGAACGGCAGCATCGTCATCAGCGACGGGGTCCTCAGGCTCCTGACCCTGCGCGAGCTGATCGGCGTCATGGCCCACGAAATCTGCCATATTGCCAGCCGCGACACTCGGGTCATGGGGATCGCCGACATGGCCAGCCACCTGGCCTCCATCATCTCCATGGCCGGGCAGCTGCTCATCCTGATCAATCTGCCACTCTATCTGCTGGGACAGTTCTCGCTCCCCTGGTTTCCGATCTTCCTCATGGCAGTGGCCCCCCTTGCCAGCACCCTGCTCCAGCTTGCCCTGTCCCGCACCCGCGAATACGATGCAGACCTTCTGGCAGCCCGGCTGACCGGCGACCCCCAGGGGCTGGCCGCTGCGCTGGCCAAGCTCGAAACACGCAACGAGCAGATCGCCCGGCAGTTTTTCCAGCCAGGAGCGGGCACCGCTGCGCCGTCACTGCTGCGGACCCACCCGGATACGGGGAAGCGGGTGAAACGCCTTCTGGAACTGGATGCCGGCCATGCCGAGCCGTTCCTCTTCGGCAGGGACGACGAAGGCAACCCGATCCCTGTCTCCATCAAACCGCCGCGTACACCCGGACGGCGCTGGTTCGACAGATTCCGTCGCTAGACGGCAGGAATCCGCGCTATCTCTTCTCGGCCAGCTTGACCTTCATCCCGTCCCTGAGCCGGTCCAAAGGCTTGGTCACCACCGTTTCACCCGCCTTGACGCCGCTTGTCACCTCCACTAGATCGCCGATCCTGGGGCCGAGGGTGACCGGCACCCCCCTTACTCTGCCATCCTTCACCACATAGAGCAGCTTGGCGCCGTTTCGTTCGGCAACCGCCGCCGGGATCACAGCCGTTTTCGGCCGCTTCTCGGCCAGGGTTTCCTCCCGCTCCAGAAAGGCGACCTTGGCGCTCATCTCCGGCAGGACCCGCGCATCCCGGTCAACGAATCTGACCTTGACCATCACACTCGCCTTGCTCCGGTCTGCGGTCGGGACGATGGTCTGCAGCACGCCGCGAAACCTGACATCGGGGAGGGCATCCAGCTGGACCTCGCAGGGCTGCCCCACGTTGACCTTGGCCAGGTTCGACTCGGAAACATCCGCCTCCACCTGCAGCGACCCCAGGTCGGCGATGGTCACCACTGCGGCCTTGGCATTGGCTGCCGCGCCGATCGGGGTGATGATATCTCCCACATCGGCGTTCTTGGTCAGCACCACGGCATCGAACGGAGCGCGGATCAGGGTGTAGTCGAGAGCGGCATCGGCCCCGGACAGGGCAGCCCCGGCACCCTTGACTGCCGATGCCATCCCTGCCTCGGCCGCCCTGGCGCGCTTGAGCCTTGCCTCAGCCGCATCGTAATCGGACTGGGCAACGATCCCCGATGCAACCAGCTCCTGCATCCGCTTGAACGAACGCTCCGCATCGAGCCGTTCGGCCCCGGCCTCCTCCAGGTTGGCCCGGGCCGTGACCAGACCGGCTGCGGCCTGGTTGCGGGAGGCTGTCACGTCACGGTTCTCCAGGCGTGCGATGATCTGACCCGCCGTTACCTTGCTCCCCTCCTGCACCCCGAGCCACTCCAGCTGGCCGGTGGTCTTTGCCGCGACCGCCGCCTTGCGCTGGGCAACCACGTAGCCGCTGGCATTGAGCAGGGTAAAGGTCTGGGAAGGATAGATGAGGGTAACCGTACCGGTTTCCACCGTCACCGTCGACAGCAGCAGCCAGCGAATGCCCGCCCCCGCCATAAGAAGGACGAGAAGTCCGATGATCAGCCAGCGCTTTCGCCGACGCCGGCCAGGGGTGAATGCGGACGCCCGTTTATCGATGGTGAGCCTGTTCAGATCGTTGTCTGCCATGCAGCGGAACTCCACGGAGAAGTATGACAAAAAAGGCGGGGCATAGCGGCCCCGCCTCGGGAAATTACAGCAACACCGTTGCCGGGGCTACTTCAGCCGCGCCTCTGCCGCTTTCCAGTCGATGTTCTTGAAGAAGGACTCGATGTAATCCGCCCGCTTCAGACCATAATCCAGCATGAAGGCATGCTCGAATACGTCCATGATCAGGATCGGCTGGCAGCCGGCGGCATTTGCCACGTCGTGCTCATTGATCCAAAAATTGATCAGATTGCCGTTGGTCAGGTCCTGGTAGAGAACCACCCAGCCGATGCCCCGCATGGCGCCGGTGGCACGGAAATCCTTTTCCCAGGCAGCCACGCTGCCGAAGCTGTCGGCCATCTTTTTGGCCAGGGCACCATTCTGGTCGAGCGGAGCAGCCCCTCCCAGGTTCTCGAAATAGAGTTCGTGCAACCGCATGCCGTTGAACTCCCAGCCGAGGCGGCGCTTGAGCTCGGCAAACTCGGGGGTTGCGGCCTTGTCGGCCTTGAGCAGCCCGTCAAGGGCTTCAAGCACCTTGTTGGTGTTCGCCACATACCCCTGATAGAGGGTGAAATGATTCTTCAGCAGCGTCTCGCCGAAACCGGGCATGCCGATCAGCTTTCCATAATCCTTGGCAGTGTACGTCATCTGTCGTATCTCCTTTGCAGTTTGAAGTTGAGTCGAGTGGGCAGAAGGAGGAAGGGGTGGGAATCCCGCTGCCGTTTCCCGATGCCTCTGCTGCCGTTACCGATGCAATAACCTAATACCACGCGACAGAGAAAATGCAACCACACCCATTACCCCTTAAGGCCCGACAGGTCGCGGATGCCGGGCTGCGTGCCGCACACGGGGCAGGTGGCACTTCGACGAACTGGAATCTCGCGGAAAACCATGCGCAAGGCATTGTAGGTCAGGAGACGGTCGTACAGCAGATCCCCCTTGCCGAGCAGGTGTTTGAGCACCTCGGTGGCCTGGATCGAGCCGATGACTGCCGGCAAAACCCCGAAGACGCCCGCCCGGGAACAGGCGACTGCGGTATGCTCGTCGGGCATGTCGGGGAAGATGCAGCGGTAACAGGCGGAACTGCCCGGCTGAACGGTCATGGTCTGGCCGTCGAATCGGAGAATGCCGCCATGGGAAAATGGGGTGCCGCTTGTGACACAAGCATCGTTGATGAGAAACTTGGCAGCGAAGTTGTCGGTGCAGTCGACCACAAAGTCATACTCGCCGAGGAGATCGGTGAGGGTATCGGCAGTGACCCGCAACCGGTAGGGGCGAATCGTCAGCTCCGGATTGACGGCCAGAAGCTTCTCCCCGGCCGACTCAACCTTGGGCCGCCCCAGGTCGGTGACATGATGCAGGATCTGCCGCTGCAGGTTGGAGAGCTCCACCTGATCGGGATCTGCGATACCGATGGTGCCGACCCCGGCTGCGGCCAGGTAGAGCGCCACTGGCGAGCCGAGGCCGCCGGCACCGATCACCAATACCCGACCGGCGAGAAGCCGTTCCTGGCCGGCAATCCCCACCTGATCGAGCATGAGATGCCGCGCGTAACGTTCTTCCTGTTGCTTGGAGAGCATGGAGCCACCTGTCAAAGGGAGATGTTGTGCCGCCCGGTCACCCGCGCGGGAATAAAAAAAGAGGGGCATACACCCCCCTCAAGTTGTAGAAAACCCAGGTTGTTTAAAAATAGTCAGATCGTCGCACCCACAGAAAGCCCCACGGAGGCGTAGCAGCGCTACGCCGCACACGGAGGCTTTCGAGGACGGCGGCGAGATGGCTGTTTTTCAACAACCGCCCCTCTCGGTCACAAGCTGCAGGCCGGCAGCGCCTCAAGCACCGGCGGGCTCTGCCATGAGCGGCAGCAGCACCTTCTTGATCTTCTTGAGTGCACCTTCCTCGATCTGGCGGACCCGTTCGCGGGAGATGGCGAAATGATCGGCGATCTCCTGCAGGGTCAGCGGGTCATCGGCGGTTACCCGTTTTTCGATGATGAAGCGCTCCTTGTCGTTGAGACCTGCAACTGCATGGCCGATCTGCCGCTGCAGGAGGCGGTTCTCTTGCAGATCCGCAAGGACTTCTTCCTGGTTGAGCCGCTCGTCGGCCAGCCCGTCGAGGAGGGTCGAGCCGTCATCATCCCCGATCACCGCATCCAGGGAGAATTCCCCTCGCATCCGCTGGTCCATCTCGATGATCTCAGTTTCTTTCACATCCAAGGCCTCTGCGGTGGCTCGGGTGTCGTCATGGCCCATCAACTCCATGATGGCGTTCTTGGCCTGGCTCAGCTTGAAAAAGAGCTTCTTCTGGGCCTGGGTCGTCCCGATCTTCAACAGGCTCCAGCTGGAGATGATATAGTTCTGGATGTAGGCCCTGATCCACCAGACCGCGTAGGAGATGAGACGGATCCCCCGGTGGGGGTTGAACTTCCTGACCGCCATCATCAGACCCACATTCCCTTCCTGGATCAGGTCGAGCATCTTCATCCCATAGGCGCGATACTCGGCGGCAATCTTCACCACGAACCGGAGATTGGCGGTAATCAGCCGGTGGGCAGCCTCGATATCCTTGTCACGGTAGAAACGGACCGCCAACTCGTGCTCCTCTTCCGGGGAGAGGACGGGAAACTTCTTGATCTCTGCAAAATAGAGTGAAAGACTATCGGCAACAACCGGCAATGCCATGGTCATCGTTGGTTCCTCCCTGCTCTCGGCATTTCAATCAGACATTAGCACTCCGTACCCTAGAGTGCTAATAAAATATAGCAGCTGGTCGGAAGAATTTCAAGGGGGGAGGAGCGACTTCTTCGCGGGAACGCACCCGGCTCCTCCAGCCGCACTCCCTCGCGCTACGGGTCAGGCCCACACCTCCGCGAGAGCGCCCCGACCGGGATTGCCATGGAATCGCGACCGCAACCCTCCGTCAGGCTTGACATTTTCCGATAATATGGTTCATTCAAAAGGTACCCTTGCGTATGCAACCGAATTGCCGTAGAATCACCCATCATCCCTGCCATCTCCAGGAGGCGCAGCAATGGAAAAGCGCAATTTTTCCCGCATCCCTTTCAATGTCGGGAGTGTCATAAAGTGGACCGACAAAAGTTACAAGGGGGAAGTGGAAAATCTCAGTCTGCAGGGAATGTTCGTCAAGCTGGCAGAGACTATCCCGCAGGACGAAGAGGTTGACGTCACGATCTACCTTACCGGCGTCACGCCGCAGATCCCGGTCAATCTCAAGGGCGTGGTCATCCGCTCCGGAGCGGACGGTGCCGCACTCAAATTCATCAAGATGAGCACCGACTCTTTCATCCATCTCCGCAACATCATGGCCCACAATACCGGTGACAGCGGCAAAGTCATGGACGAGCTGTTCAATTTCATCAAAAGCCACCAGAGCAAGCAGGACGAACCGTAAGCCAGGCTTCTCCGATCCGGCTGCACTCCCCGGATATGGCTCCACCTGCGACACCGGCAGGCTGCCGAACCTCACCGAGGCTCTACACAGCCCACACCACCCGTATTAAACATTACCTGAATTTATGAAAAAATCCCGCACTTTCATCGTTACCGGCCTGATCCTGCTTGCCATTGCCGCCCTTGTGGGCACCTTTGGCACCTATGCCGCAATCCGGCTCCTTCATCTCGACACCTACAAGACCCAGATCATTGATGAACTGCAAAAAGCCCTCAACCGCCCGGTAGTCTATAGCACTGGAGAATTCACGCTACGCCGGGGGCCGGCCTTTTCATTCAAGCAGGTCGTGGTGAAGGAAAAGGATGGCTCCAGCGATTTCCTCTCTGCGGAACGGATCGACTTCAAACTCTCCTTGCTGCACCTGCTCGAAAAAAAGGTCGTTCTGAAGGAGATTTCCCTGAAAAGCCCGACGGTCTCCCTGGTGCGCTATAAAGACGGCAGCTTCAACATCAGCGATCTGCTGGAAACTCGAAAGGAAGAAAGCATCTCTCCCGGCATTCGGGATATCTGGCTGGACGGTGGCACGATCCGCCTCACCGACCAGGCCATCTCTCCCCAGCCCATAACCATGGTGATGAACAACACCGACCTGTACCTGGATCATCTGAAGCGGGGGAAAAAGGCAAAGTTCAAACTGACCACCGATCTGGCGGAAAACAACCGGAAAACCCCGCTTACCTTCGGGGGGACGATCCGGTTGCCCAAAGAGGGCCAGCCCTGGTCGGCCGTCGACCTGAACGTGAAGATCATTGCCAAAGGGCTCAACCCGGAATTCTACTGGCCGTATTACCGCACGTATGTCCCCTTTGAACAGGTGACTGGCCGATTCGACCTGGATATCGACCTCAAGGGAACACCCTCCTCGTTCACCACTGCCGGCGAGGTCAGGATCGACGGTCTCCGCTTTTCCTACCCGCAGGTTTTTCACAGTATCCTGACCCCCCAGACGGTCAACCTCAGCTATTCCCTGGAACGGACCCCTTCTGCGGTCATGGTGAAATCACTCAACCTCAAGGTCGATACCCTCAAGGTCAAGGGAAGTTGCGACATCCTTGACATCAACACCAAGGACCCGCGGATCGTCGCCAATGCCACCACCGCGCCATTCCGGCTGGAAGAGTTCCGCGGTTATGTCCCTTACGGGATCATCGTCAAGGATACGGCGGATTTCATCGAGCAGCACATCATCGGCGGCACCTACCGGCTGGATGAGGGACGCCTTGAAGGACGTGTCAGCCAGATCGCCAATATGGGGGTCGGCGACAACTACAAGGTTCTCTATATCCGTGGCCGCGTCGAACGGGGGATCATGACCTTCGGCCCCAATGTTCCGCTGTTCAGCGACATCAAGGGGGGGCTGGCGATGAAGGGGGAAGACTTCATCTTAAGCGGCATGACCGCCCGGTTCGGCAGTTCCCCATTTGCTCTGGAGGGTAGGATCACCGAGCTGTATAATCCCCAGCCCCCCTGCACGTATCCCTTCACCATGACCATGAAGCCAAACCAGCCGGAAATTGCCTGGCTCATGGGCCGGGACTGGGGTAAGAAACTCGCCTTCATCGGTGACTCCACCCTGAAACTGTCCGGCAATGGACCGACATCCGGCTACGGCATCTCTGGCGAATGGGACCTGAGCGCTGCCGCATACAGTTACCCCGACGTCATAAAGAAACCGGCAGGCCGGGCGAATTCCTTGAGCTTCCAGGGATCGATTAGCAAAGACGAGATGAAGCTGACCTCGCTGCGTTACAACCTTGCCCCCCTGGCATTTTCCCTCAGTGCCGACTATCTGTACGGCAAAAAGCAGTGGCTCGGGATCAACATCAGAACCAACCGCTTCGCAGCGCAAGATATTGCCGCCATGCTCCCCCAGGCCTCCCGTTACCAGACCTCCGGCCTTATCCAGGCATCGCTGCAGGGGGAATCGCCGAGCGGCAGTCCGGCAGACCTGGGCTGGAAAGGGACCGTCTCCCTTTCCGGATTCTCCTTCAAACCCACGGAGAAGATCAAGACGGTCAGCGCCATCAACGGTACCGTGACCTTCAAGGGGACGACCCTGGAGAGTTCTCATCTGAGCGCCAAGCTGGGCAGTTCCACGATCCAGGGGAGGGGCAGCCTTGCGGGATTCACCAAGCCGACCATAAGGCTCAGCTTCAGCACCCCGCTCCTGGACCCCGCCGACTTGGGACTCCAGGTGCCGCAGGCAGGTTTCAAGATCGCCCGGCTGGCAGGCAACATCACCCTGAAAGACAATTCCCTGCAGATAGCAGGGCTCTCCGGCCAGGTGAACAACACCATCCTGACCGTGAAAGGGACCGTACATGACCTTGACAACCCGAGTCTCGACCTCACGCTCCTGGCGCCACGGCTGGTAGTGGAGGACCTGCTGCTGTTAACCGGTCTGGAGCAGGAAAAACCGTCACCCGGCCCTTCGCCGCAGGTCACCCTCAAGGCCACGGTCAGGGCCGATACCGGCACGGTCCGCAATATCCCGTTCGAGCAGTTGAAGGGCGTGGTCATGCTCGAGAACAAGATCCTCTACCTCCAGCCCCTGGAAGCGTCGCTGGCAGGGGGGAAACTGAGCGGAACAGCGCGGATCGACCTGGGGACATCGGGCACCGAACGTCGCCTGCAGACCAGCTACAAGCTGGAAAACGCATCGGCCGAACGTCTTCTGCACGCATTGGACATAAAGAAACAGGAGGTCAAAGGGACCGTTTTCCTGCAGGGAGAGCTGACCGCAAAAGGCGAGACCAGCGCCGACATCAAGCGCACCGCACTGGGATCTGCCCGTCTCCGGGTCGAGGAAGGTTCGTTACGGCGTTTTGCTACGCTCTCCAAGATCTTTTCGATCCTGAACGTCTCCCAGCTCCTCAAGTTTCAACTACCGGACATGGTTTCCGGCGGTATGCCCTTCAACGAAATTACCGGCTCCTTTGCCATCAAGGACGGGATCATCTCCACCAATGATCTGTACGTGGACAGCGATGCCATCAACCTGACGGCAATCGGCTCCGTCAACCTGGCCAAAAACGAGATCAATGCCACGATCGGGGCAAAACCACTGCAGACCATCGACAAGGTCGTCAGCAGGATCCCCATCGTCGGCTGGATTCTGACCGGCAAGGACCGCAGCCTGATCACCGCCTATTTTGAGGCAAAAGGGAAGCTGGATGATCCGTCGGTCAATGCAATTCCCGTGAAGGCGATGACCAAAGGGGTCTTTGAAATCTTTCGCCGCATCTTCGAACTCCCGGCCCGATTGGTCACTGATACCGGCGAAGTCATCGTCGGCCAGTAGGATTTTTCTATTGTACTTAATTTGCCAGCTGTGATATTTTGGCAAACGGTCAATAATCCCCCACAGGAGGTTACAGGTGAAAAAACAGTTCGTTGTCGTACTCGCAGTAGCAGCTCTGGCAGCCTTCGGCTGCACCAAAAAGGAAGAAGCCCCCAAAGCAGCAGCACCGGCTGGTGCACCTGGCCAGCAGCAGCAAATGCCGCAAGATGCGACCCACGCGGGTAACCCCCATGCTGGAATCCAGAAGATAGAGATCCCTGCCGGGGCCGGCCACAAAGGCAAGGTCGTCAACACCATGAACTCCGCTGGTTACACCTATGTTGAAGTGGAAGAAAAAGGCCAGAAACTCTGGGTTGCCGTCATGGAAACCAAAGTAAAGGTCGGTGACACTGTAGAATTCCCCGATTCACCGCCGATGGTCAATTTCCAGAGCAAGACCTTGAACCGTACCTTCGACAAGATCATCTTCGCACCTGGGCTGAGGATCGCCGAGAAATAAGCGGCTCTGCACAGCTTCATGTCAAAAGGCGAAACCAACGGGTTTCGCCTTTTTTTTCACTCTGCCGTAATCTCGCCATACTTCGTGCAGTCTCACCCGTTTGCAATGGCAGCACGTGCGGCCTCGTCAAACGGGTCCAGTTCCGATGCGAGGCTGAACTGCCGTATCGCTTCGCGTTCGTTTCCCTCCAACCTGAAGATCTCCCCCAAGGCACTATAGCCAGGAGCATGGTTCGGCACCGTCCGGCAGAGCTGCACAAAAGCTTGCCGAGCCTGCGCCAGCCGTCCCGCCTGTCCGTAGAACTCTCCCAAGGCAAGCCACCCCCAGGGATTGTCCGGCTCCAGGGAGACGATCTCGCGGTATTCCCTCTCAGCCAACCCATGCTTGCCCGTTCTGTCGAAAAACTCTCCGGCCAGAAGGTTCGTTGCATGACAATACCCGAGCATCTCCTTCTGCCGCGCAAAATCGCTCCGTACATATCCGCTCTGCTCACCGCTCCGGGAGAGCGCGGCAAGCTGCTGTCGGGCAGAACGATCAGGGAAGCGGTCGTGCCGCACCAGGCAGGCATCACCCTGCTCTCGCTCGAACAGATCCGCGGCAACCAGCCCTTTGTTTACGGCATCAGCGAACAGCGCCGTGCCGGGATAATAGACCAGCGGCGAGACCTGGCCGTCATGGGGCCGGATCTCGCTTATGAGTCCAATGGTTTCCTGCAGGTCCGTTTCTTCTTCTCCGGGTATGCCGGAGATCAGGTAGACCGACAGGTTCATCCCGACCTGGCGAACCGACCGGGCCGCTCCTCTCACCTGCTCGGGCGTGATCTGTTTCCCCAGGGCCGAAAGCATCCGCGGGGAACCCGATTCGATACCGAACTGAATGCATTCGCACCCAGCCCGTTTCATCCAGCCGAGCATCTCCGGATCAACCGCGTTGACCCTGGATTGACAGTTCCAGAGGATGAACAGCCGCTCCTCAAGGAGCATCCGGCAAAACTCCCGCACCCGGTGGCGGTCTGCCGTGAACGTGTCGTCCCGGATGGAGAAGTAGATGAGGCCATACCGGTCCCGCAGGGTGCGGATCTCGGCAATGATGGCATCGGGAGAACGAAAGCGGAGCCTTTTCCCCCAGAAATGGGGGGAGGAACAGAAACGGCACCTGCCGGGGCAGCCGCGGGAAGTCACAATGAATTCCAGCTGCCGGCGAGGATCGACTCCCACGGCATCGTCCAGATACGCGGGATTCAGAGTAATAGTATTGATATCGACCAGGGCCGATCGTTCAGGGGTTGTCAGCACCGCGTTGCCCTGACGGAATGCAATGCCTGCCAGACGTTCCATGCCTTCGGAACCGCCGGACACGCAACGCACCAGATCGAGCATGGCAGACTCCCCTTCTCCCACGACAATCGCATCCACTTCCGGGGCTGAATCCAGGATTTCCCAGCAACGGTGCGTGGCATGGGGACCGCCGAGCACGACGAAGCATCCGGGAACCAGCTTTTTGACAAGCCGTGCACAGGCGATGGTCTCGTGGCGATTGTGGGTAAACTGGGATAACCCGACGATTGCAGGTTGATCGGCTTTCAACAGAGAGACGATCTCTTCGTGCCCCAGGCGAGACAGGTTGACGAGCCGCGCATCATACCCGGCATCCCGGAGCATGCCCTGGATGGAGATAAGTCCGACCGGCAAGAGCGATGTGAACGGATCTCCAGCCCCTTCCGCGTGTGCCTTATAGGCGAGCCAGATCCGCATTGTCCTCTTCCCGTGTCAACCGTGCCGCCAGCGGCAAATCTGCCGGCAGGAGCCGGTAAGCAGCCAGGTCTCCGGCCGAGACCCAGGCGTGGGCAGCCACCTCCAGGTCGACGATGTCGCCGGAACACCAGTCGCACCTGTAGGCCATGACCAGCACGGTCCGTTCCGGATACCGGTAATAGATCACATCAAAGATATGCCGCACCTCGATGGTGATCCCCAATTCCTCCCTCAGTTCGCGCACGATACAATCCCGCGGGTCCTCGTCGGGCTCCAGTTTGCCGCCGGGGAACTCCCAGTAATCGGGGTAGGGAGCATCGGGACGGCGTTGCGTCAAGAGGATTTTCCCGTTCAGCTGAATGATGGCAGCGGTAACCAGTAATGGAGACATGATGATCCTCCCGGCAAAATTGCGGGTCGCGTAATCGACAGCATGTGCCATCAAAAAAAAATCCGGCCTTCAAAGGCCGGATTTTGGAAACAGTGACGGGCAACATCAGTTATTGAGCGAAATCCCCAGGGTATCATTATTGTCCACGTCATTCGGCGATTCTTCCTCGATGCCGAGCAGCAAGTCATCGAACTTGAACACATCGGGATTGATCTTGGCAATTCGCTTGGCACCAATGAAGCGGGCGCGATAATACTGGGTATTCAGAGTGGAGATGACAACCCGCCGGTCACGGGAGGAGGCGTGAATCATCCGGTTATTGCCGAGGTAGATTCCCACATGCGACGGAAACGATGCATAGGTGCGGAAGAAAACCAGGTCGCCTTTCTGCAGGTCACCCGGAGTAACTTCGCTGCCGACCTCGAACTGCTCACGGGCACTGCGGGGCAAAGATACATCAAGTTCACGGAACACCTTCTGCACGAATGCAGAACAGTCGAGGCCATTGCGCGAGTTGCCGCCAAAACGATACCTGGTGCCGAGGAAACCATAGGCTGCGCTCTTGAGCTGCTTGACACCGTCCCCCTTGGCCTCGTCCTGCTTCTGCTCGCCAGGCCGGCTCGGATCGGGCTCACCGAGATCCGCCAGGCTCTGTTCGTAATCCTTCTCACTGAACAGATCTGCGTACCGCAGCGAATACCGCTTGGACGTCTTGGGTTGGGCATCCGCTACCGGCTGCTCCTCTTCTCGCAACGCCAGGACCTGTCCGGCCTTGACCCGTTTGCCGGCAAGGTGGTTGAGGCGCTTGAGCTCCTTCACCGACACACCGGTCTTCTTGGCGATCCTGGCCAATGTTTCGCTGCGCTTTACTTTATAGACAGTGGGCTTGGTATTTTCGGCATCGGCATCGGCGACGCGTGTGGGACGTTTGAGGGGGATGACCAGGGTGTCGCCTTTTTTGACCTGGGCGCTCACCAGGTTGTTCGCGCGCTTCAGATCATGAACGGAGACATTATATTTGCGGGCAAGGGAATAGAGGGTATCGTTCCGCTTGACTTTATGTGTTTTCGCTGCAAATGACAGAGAAGGAATTACAGCCAGACATATACCGAGTACCATGACTCGTAGACAGTTCCGCATGCTCCCTCCTTCTTGTTTTATTAATTTTCAAGAGGCCAAACATTAATATAACAACTAGCCTCACTTGTCAAGCCTCTTAACGCCTAAAGTTAACATTACTTAGTAATTACGCCTACTTTCACCTGGCCATCATAAAGGATCCTGACCAGCGGTGCAGGTCGCTGCACTGGTCTCTCCAGCGTTGAGCTCTGGCGAATTCCCGACAGATCAAGGGCTTCCGTCTCTACCTCTTCGAGCCGGTCGAGAACCGATGCCGGTCCTTCGGCCACTACCGTCAACGGATCTGCTGTTATTTTGCGGAGCTTTTCCCGTCCGGGCAGCCGCCCGATGGTCTTGACCTTGACCCTGAGCTGCTTCCGGATCTTCCGGTCGGTGGTAACTTTCACCGTCGAGGGGTTGACACCGGTCACGATCACCCCCAGTGGTAACTGGAAATCGTCGGTCCGGATCGGCAGGGTACAGGTGCCATCCTTGACCTTGGCCAGATTGATGTCGGCTACGATGTCGAGCTGCTTGGGTGAGGAAACCAGGCTGGAGAAGACATTCAGCTGCACCTCAACCTCTTCTGGGACGCTCCGTACCAATATTACTTCGTCAGGAAGGTTGTGAAACTTGAGCGGAGCGGTGACCGTGACCACGCCCCCCTGCTTCACCGTGATGATCAGCCAGCTGACCACCACCAGAGAGAATATGAGCAACTTGGGCCAGAAATTGCGAAGCAGGCGGTCTCGTAGCGACAGCTTTTCCATGACCGGGGTTACCGCCACCAGGAGTTCATGCAGACGTTCTGCTAAGAGCTCAGGTGTTTCTACCCGTTCGAGTTCACCGGACATGGCCAGAGAAACCTCGCCCCGCTCTTCGGAGACTATGACCACCAGAGCATCGGATCGCTCGGTAAGGCCGAGACCTGCACGGTGCCGCGTACCGAGATATCGTGGCAGATCACTGTTCAGGGAAAGTGGCAAATGGCAGGAAGCCTGGGAGATCCGCCCTTCCCTGATGACCACGGCACCATCGTGCAGCGGCGTACCGTCACGGAAGATCGAGCCGATGAGCTGGCTGCTGATTACGCCATCAAGGGGAACACCGTTCAGGAGATATTCGTCGAGCGGCTCCCTCCGCTGGAAAACGATGATGGCACCGGTCCGCTCCGCAGCAAGAGAGAAGACGGCATTGGCCAGCTCGATGAGATCGACCTGCTGCGTGGTTTCCTGACGGCCGAAAAAATTGCGCAGCAGACTGAATCGATAGAGCGCCTGGCGGATCTCGGTCTGGAAGATGACGATGATGACAATGAAGATAACCGTTCCCAGTTCCTGCAGGATCCAGCTGGTCATGAAGAGGCCGAGGTTTCTCGTCACCACATAGAGGAGCCCCAGAAAACCAAGACCGAGAACGATCTGGAAGGCCTTGGTGTTCTTGAACCAGCTGTACAGCTGGTAAACAAGGACCGTCATGATGATGATGTCGATTATGTCCTGGGGGCGGATGTAGGGCATCCCGTTTCCTTACCGTTGCAGCATCACCCGGAGGATCAACACGCCAGCAGAGGATATTTTTGCTGGTGCGGTCGGGTCGATTGTGCTAATAACGTCTGGCGGTGCCGACTGGAGCATGACGCCGCCGCAGCAAAATGTAGCATGCTTCCATTTCGAAGGGTAGGTTAAATTGATGTACAGGCTAACGGAAAAAGGAGAGCGGATCCGCGACATGTTCGACGCCATCGCGCCGCGCTACGACTTTCTGAACCGCGTACTGTCGCTGGGGATTGATCGTCGCTGGCGACGTTTTGCGGTGAGCAAGATAAAAACCACCCCCAGGGGTGAAGTGCTCGACATCGCCACCGGCACCGGCGACGTTGCCCTGGAAATCGCCCGGCAGAAGAGCGCCGACATTACCATCGTCGGGGCGGACGTAAGCCGCGAGATGGTGGAAATCGGCAGACAGAAGGTTGCATCATCACCCTATGCCGGCCGGATCAGCTTCGAGATCGCCCCCTGCGAGGCTCTCCCGTTTGCCGATGGTCGCTTCGACAGCATCACCATCGCCTTTGGCATCCGCAACGTGGTAGATCGCCCCCAGGGGCTCAAGGAGATGCACCGCGTCCTGAAACCGGGAGGCAGGGCAGTAATCCTCGAATTCTCCATGCCTGCCTCGCCCCTGTTCGAGCGGCTCTACCGCTTCTACTTCCTCACGGTACTCCCCCGTATCGGCGGCCTATTTTCCCGGAAGAGCGCCTATCAGTACCTCCCCGATTCGGTGCTGGAGTTCCCCTCCCGCGATGCATTCAAGGGGCTGATGGCGACTGCCGGCTTCCGCAACGTCACCCACCATGACCTCACCTTCGGCATCGCCACGGTCTATGTAGGCGAGAAATAGCGCACCCTCCGGTATCTTCCGTTAAAAGACCCGCAATCCCGCATCCCCGGAGATATCCTCCACGAGGATAATGCACGTCGCAGTCTCGTTCCGCGCCATTCCGTGCGAATAATCGTTATTCCCCAGCCCGAACCTCGACATACGAAGGGATTTTCTCCCCCCCTTCCCGTTCTCCTTCTGCCGAAACAAGTTCCGCAGTGACACGACCGAGCGCGATAGAAGTCTCCATCCGGACCGGCACCCGGTACAGGTCGTCTGTCAGCCAGATAAGGATATCTCCGGTCCGGCGGAAAAAACCGGCCGTTTTCAGCAACGGATGAACCACCAGTGTATCAACCTCGCGAAAACCACGCAGATGGAGCTGCTCACGCCGGAGGATATCAACGCTCGTCGCCGCATATTCTTTACTGTCAAAGAGGTGCAGCAACACCTGCTTGCCCACCGCCAACGGCTGGCTGCGCAGGTAGTAGAAGCCAGAAACCAGATCCATCACGTCATCCCGGGGAAGCGGATGGTTGGCATAGCGATTGTGCAGGCGGTCAACCCAGAAGGCGTTCTTCTCCCGCAACATCAACGTAAAACCGCTGTCACCGGTAAACTCGCCTTCGTGCTGTCTGATCCTGGTGAGCAGGTAGTTTCCCTTGATCAGCCGGGTATCGACAGAGACATCCACCGGATAGATGCCGGAGATGAAGGGATTGGAGGTGATCCGGGTCGAGATCCGTACCTCGCCGTTGCGGTTTGTCGCGTCCATCACCGCCGTGCCGACCGGCACGCCGTAGAGAATGATCCTGTAGGTGAGCTTTTCACGGGCCAGCGGCACAAACTCGTCACCCCGACGTATTGACTTCTGTGGCAAAACGGCAGCAGACCCGGCAACGGCAGGGGGACGAGCAGGATCGGTCCGGTTTTCCGGAGAGGACGGTGGCTTCTTCGTATCGCAGGCAACCTCTGGTTCCGGGTCCATCACGGGATGGGGGGCACTTTCCGGAAGCGGTGCGACCTCATGTATTGCGGGAGTAGCGAGGAGGCTGCCGGGTTTCGACTCAGCGGCACTCGGCGTATTGCCCCGAAATCCAGCACCAACCAGTGCTCTGGCATGGCGGGCGTCCGTCATGCCCCCCGCTTTCCCCGCAGGAACAACAGGGACCTCAGCCAGGAGGTCGGCACTGATCGCGGGCAGGAGCGGAACCGGCGCACGGAAGGCAAACGGATCGAACCATCCCATGCCCATGCTAACAACCAGGTGCACCAACAGGGAATAAAGGATGAATGACGCCGGCGATCCAAATTTTTGAGAAGAGGCTCTCATGAATGCATCAAGTTGTTACGACCCTTAACCGGGTGACCTACGAACCGGCGCACGAATGAAAAAGCCGGGCTCCCAAGGGAGCCCGGCGGTTAGAGGCATTACATCTCGTAGACTAAGGACGCGATGCCGTATAGGCCCCGGTGGTTCCGGCAGGTGCGCCGAACCAGAGTGCTGCATCAGGGTAGGTGGTCGCATCGATGGATATGGTGCCGTTCAGCACACCGTTGTCCATCCAGTCGATGGAGTCGAAGACCAACCGCTTGGCATAGTAACGGTTGTGCACATAGGCGCAGGGCTCATCGCCGATAAGTTTGCCGTTCTGGTATGCGCCGTAGTCGTTGTCGGATACCGGCTGTGCAGGCACCTGGTTGTTGTAGTTGGACGAGGTGATTGCATAGCCGAGGTAGTTGAGATAACCGGCAAGGTTAGACACATAGTTGTTCAGGATGGTGGAGGCCTGGGTATACCCGGCCTTCTCTTCCTCAAGTTTTGTCGGTGTCATTTCATACTGACCACCCGGAGTATGGCAGGTATTGCAGAGAGCCTGGTTGTTGATGGCGGTTATGGTTGTACCGGTCAAGGTAACCGATGCGAAGGTATGGCTCGGCTTGCCATCAGAGACTGCCGGAGCCATATGACAGGATGCGCAGGCGCCATCGGCATTCAGGCCGATCTTGTCGTGGGCAAAGAAGCTCGGGTTTGCGTAGCTCAGACCGGCATATTCATAACCGATGTGGGTCTGGGCGCTGTAGAGTACCCCGGCTGTCGGTGCATGATGCCCATTGAATCGAGAGCTACGACCACCAATTGCAGCTGCTGTGGCGCTGCCACGTCCGCCATGGCAGACCACGCAGGCAGTGGACTTGCCGGTGCCGGCAATGATAATGGGCTGGCTGTTCAGAGTGAAGGAGAGGATGGCCTGGCTGGTATTGCGCAGAGCGCCCGTACCGGCATCCTTATGGCAGCCCCAGCAGTAGAGGAGCTCATTCTGCCGGTTTGATCCGCCGGTGGCATTCCAAGAAGCCAGGTGGCTATAGGTGTTGGGCGACGACGAGCTGGTTGCCACATACCCCGTAAGGTCGGTGGTCTGGTTCACCAGGTAGTTGGAGATACCGGTTGCGGTATGGCACATCTGGCAATCGCCGCGGGTGGAGTTGTCGTCCCAGTTGTAATGGCTCCAGGAGTTGGTGTTGGTGTCGACATAAGCGGCAGTAACCGCATCCAACTCTGCCGCAGTCCTCAGGTTACCCGCTCCTGCGGTATACTTGGCGGTCAGCAGCCCACCGGCATGGCCCGACTGAGCCCAGTCCGTGTGAATCGTGGAACTGGCAGCTGCAGGCGCCGACCCGCCGGTGTTGGTCTTGGACTCGTGGCCGTGACAGTCGAAGCACGGTCCTTTGTAGCTGGCATCGGTAGTATTGGTCAGGCGGAGGGCATAACCGGTGATCAGCGTATTGCTGTGGTCAGCAGGGTTCATGGAGGTCATGTTGGCGAACGGCAGCGTCAACATATTTACCATCGTCTTTTCCTTGTGGGTGCTGACAAGGGTCCTGTTCCAACGGGTGTTGTGCTCGTACTTCAGCGTGCCTGAGGCGGCAGTGTTCGAGGCGATTACCCTGGTCTGGTTGTAGTTGTACAGGTTGTGGCAGCTGGTACAGAGGTTGAACTGGTCGGTCCTGCCGCTCTTGCTCGGGTTCCAGAGCACGATATTGCCGGCGATGTCGCGGGCCTTTATGCCGCGCAAGCCTGCGCCATGCTGATGGCAGGTTTCGCACTTGAAAGCGGTGTAGCCCGTAGTTACCACAGGCGGTCCATAGGCGGCATTATCCAGCACGCCGGGGTAGGTTGTGGCGCCAATAGTCCCGGATGCCAGTTCGCCGGTATAGCCCGACTGGTTGGAGAGCACTGCGGTCTCATGGGTGTGGCAGCGCGTACAAAGAGCAGTCGTGGTATGCGACGGGGTACCGGTGGCATGGTTGGAGGTAGCAAATTCCGTGTTGGCGTTCGTTGCCGGGGCAACCGTTGCCACGCCGGCGACCGTAAAGGATGTGACGCCGTCATGGCAGGCAGCGCACCGGTTCGCATCGGGAGCGGGATACGGGATCGGTCCGACGCCGTTGTGCATGGCCCCGCCACCGTGACAGCTCTCGCAGCCGAGGCCATCCTGGTTGTGGGGGGAGTTCTGCTGGTACTGGGCAACGATGCTTTCGCCCGTCAGGGCTTCGGTAACGGCACTGTGGCACTGAATACAGGCAGTATCGCCAACCTTGGCAACGCTGTCCAGCGACGCCCCCGATTCTCTGCTGTCGGAACCGCAGCCACCGAGCGCCGCTGCCAACAGTACAGATGCAAGTAATGCAGAATACTTGAATGCTTTTCTACTCATGCTGTTTCCTCCTTGCGTGATATAGCCTTGAAATTAATAAGTCCCCGGCAGATGGCACTTGCGGCATACCTTGCCGTCGGTCCGCTCGCGGAAGTTCCCGGCTCTCCAGCTCTTCGGATGGGGACGCACCTTGCCGCTCGAATGGCACTGGATGCAGACATCCCCTTCCGGGTGACACGATGCGCACGACTGCAGATTCCGCCTTGCTTCTGTTGCGTGTTCAGAGGCATTTGCCGGCGAATATCCCTGCCCGTCCGCCCCGAGCATCATATGTGACTTGATCCTCAGACTCCCCTTCGGGAAGCGGCTGTGGCATTCGTTGCAGTATTTCTGATCGTGACAGCGCTTGCAGGATTGCGGGTTATCCTGGGCCTTGATCGGATGGATGCTGATGAAATCGCTGCGGTGACTCTTGGGAATGTAATTCAACCGTGCCGCATCTGTTTCGAGTTTGGCATCAATGCCGCCACCCGAATGACAGTCAAGACAGAACGACTGCTTATGGCACTCTCCGCAATTATGGCCAGCACGACTCGCCACTGTACGATGCCCCCGAACCCAGTCGGCATCATGGTTGGGCGCTATCCCTTCGCTTTTGTGGCAGTCATTGCAATCGGACAGCTTCATATCCGCATAGTCCTTGTGGGACTGCTTCTGGGCTGCCGCCTGCTGGACATACAGAACGGAAAGCACGCCGATGAAAATCAGAAAACAAAACTTCTTCACAGGTGTCCCTCCTTTCTAGAAGTCATAGTCAAACCCCAGCCGGCCGCTGACGTTTTCCTCGTAATGAACGTTCACGTCGTTCTGAATCCGGCCCGATACGGCCATGTTCTTGGCGAGTTTGTACTTTCCTCCCAACCAGTAGCGACGGGCGATCTCCTCATTGGTAAGACTGTCGCGCTGGTAGGCGTCATAGGTAAAACCGCCCGCCAGTTCGAACTTGCCGTTCAGATCGTAGGCGGCATCGACCATGACGCCGCTCAGGCTGCCGTTGTAACCCTGGCGATTGTCATACTCGACGTTAAGACGCAGGGGTTCGATGGGGCGCAGCCCAACCCCGACGTGATAGACGTTGGAAACTCCATCCTCTTCGAAAAACTCGCGAGTATAGCCACCGTTAACCGAAACCATGTCGTTGATGGTGTAATCTACCCGGAACAGGGCTTCCTGGTACCGGTCGACGGCAAAGACCGAATAAATCGAGGTCGTGTCGAAGGTAGGATAGCTCTGGAACCACTCTCCGGTAAAGATCAGGTTGGCCGTGGGGAAGTATTTGACGCCTGCCAGCACCTCGTTGAATGTTTCGGTCACCAGGTCGTAGCGAGCATTCCCATACAGCCTGACAGAATTCAGCAAATACTGCTTGAATGATGCCCCCAGTTGGTCCCGGGCGATATCTCCCTGGTCGTATTTGCGGAACCAGGAGAGTTCCAGGTCCGTTTTCTGGAAACCCTCGAGATTGGCAGCAAGGCCAAGGGCGGTATTAGTGCCGTCGCCCAGTTCGCCGGTTTCGCCGAAGATGACATCCCGACCGCCAAGGACCGTGAAGGCAACGGGCCCGACATTTTTCAATGTCACTTGGGCGCCATCGATGATGGCAGACCCTGCGGCAAGATTGACAAACTGGCGACCGATACGGAAATCTACCTTGTCGAAGAGGTTGCGATAGTCGCCGTAGAGGTAGTACAACCTCATCCCGCCCCCCTCACCAGCATTGAAATCCTGGTTTGCCCGGCCATAGCCGTAGATGTTGAACTTGCCGTCCTTGTCGATGTTAGTGATGGCAATACGTAGGTACTCTGCCACTTCTGCCTGTCGACGTTCCAGTAATTCATTCTGGAAAAACATGAACTGAGTGGAGCTTCTGCCGTGTATCTCTGCACCCCACACCGACGTGGAGCAGCAGAAGAAGGACATAAGCAGAAGCATGCGCTTTAGGTATACCCCCATCAAACTAACCTCCTTTCCGAAATTTAATCAGTCGATTACAGACCGATCTGCAGTAGCTTCGAACCATGCCAAAGTAGGAAGCGGGCCGGTTTATCACCTTTTTCGCCACCGGGCTCACGAAACAGTACACAAAAGGTATCCGTGTTTTATAGTCAACAAAAGTTGCATATACACCCGTTTCGGAGATAACGCGCCCCTTTGCATCAGGCATTTCCCTATGACCGCCGGGCAAAAGCCCTACAGGCAATGATTCCAAGCAATTTGACAGCCGCTTTACCGTACCACCTCCTTGTCGTTTTTCGTTCAGCACACCACAGCCAATCTGTCTCAACAGGAAGCCGTCCCTCTCACGAACAGCCTGGCAAATTCCCGGACAGCAACCCGGCGGTCAGTTTTCCGGTAGAGTTTGCGGAGGAGCACTTCTTCAGTATAGAAACAGTTGAAAATCATGCCGTAAAAGGCACGTGCGGCTATCTCGGGGTTGAAACTGCCCATGGTTCCCTTGTCCTGCTGAGAACAAAAATATTCAGCAATGCTGGCAAAGATTCGATCAAGGAAGGTGTGATAGGCCTTCAGGAGCTTGTCGGGATTTCTCCGTAGTTCCGCTTGCATCAATAACACCCATTCCTTGCGCAGGGTCAAGGTGTCCAGAAGGGTATCCGCTATGGTGACGAGCGCATCCTCGCACGGTTGGTCCTTGAGTTCGGCAAGCTGGGCTTTCAGGGCGGGTATGAAGGAAAACTGGGTAATGACTTCTTCGAGGAGTTGTTCTTTGGAAGGAAAGTGCCTGAACAGGGTGACTTCGGCAATACCGGCTTCACGGGCGATCTCGCGGGTGGTCGTGGCGATAAACCCCTTGCGGGAAAAGAGATTCAGTCCTGTAGTCAGGATTTTATCGCGGGTTGTCGCGGTGTTGACCGGCACCATGATGCATTCCCCCTTGAACCGACAATTCACGAATGATTCAGACCGGCTAATGTAAGCACTTACTAACACACGACATCCAAAAAAAACCGTAGATGTTCGATCTACGGCATTTTTTCTGGGCCGGCGCCTTTATTCTTTATCGCCCCCGTAGGAAAATAATTTAGTAGTTTTTATACGTCTGAATAAATTTTTCATTCTACTTCAAGTCATTATTTCACAAGAGCTTTCATGCGCAAGCACACGGCTGCATTTTTTTTCCCTAATTGACGTCAAGGCGCCAGGCATGCACTTTTACGAATAACCTTAGGCAGGAGATCGAGAGAGGACCGGACAAAAGCCTGCAGGGGACGGTTGCGGCGAGGACTAAAAGGCGGGACAGAGTCCGGCCCCCGGGCGGGCACTACCCGTCGGGGGGCCGGGAAGGGTCAACTGATGCGGATGAAGACGGTGCCTTTGGCGCCGCAGATCTCACAGGTTTCAGGCGCTGCGTGCCCCACGGTATGTCCGCAGACAGGACAGACAAAATAGTCGAAATGCTCCGCTGGAGCCCCCAGAGCATCGAAAGCCTTCTGGTAAAGCGCGGCATGGACCTTTTCCACGGCATTGGCATAGGTAAAGGAACGGAGCGCCTGACTCTCCCCTTCCGCCTCGGCAGCTTCGATCATTGCCGGGTACATGCTCTTGAATTCATGGGTCTCCCCGGCTATGGCCTCAAGCAGATTGTCCTTGGTCGACCTGATGCCCCCGAGCGCCCGCAAGTGATTATGGGCATGGATGGTTTCCGCCTCGGCAGCAGCCCGGAACAGCCTGGCAACCTGAGGCAGCCCGTCTTTCTCGGCCTGCTTGGCAAAGGCGAGGTATTTTCGGTTGGCCTGGGATTCTCCGGCAAAGGCGTCTTTCAGGTTTTGCTCGCTTCTCGGTTGCATCAAAGGTTACCTCCTTGGCATGAAATGACCGCGCAGTCAGGATCAGTGTACCGCTCTGGCAGGGATCCGCAAGCAGCAACGTGGCAGACATCATAACCGGATCAGGTCTTCATGCTCCTCGTCATGGGGGTTGATATGGATCATCACATCACCCACGTTGGTGAATCTCTCGAAAATCCGCCGCTTCACCTCGGTAGCGATGTCGTGTGACCGTTTGACCGTCATTTCCGGGTCCATGTCCAGCTTCAGATCGACGATCAGGTACTGGCCGGAGCGTCTGCCGCGAATTTCATGGACGTGCTCCACCCCGGCGACCTCCTCGGCAAGACGGGTTATCGCCAGGATCAGCTCCTCGGAAGGCTGACCGTCCATAAGATCGTGGGCCGCGCTTTTGAAGGTCTCGAATCCGATATGGAAGATGAAGAAGGCCGTCAGGGCAGCTGCCAGGGGGTCAAGCATCCCCATGCCCAGGTAGGCGCCGCCAACACCCACCAGTGTAGCCACCGAGGTAAGGGCATCCTTGCGGTGGTCCTTTGCGATGGCTTCTACTGCCGGGCTTTGCAGCTTCAGGGAAACCGTACGCGAGAACCGGTAGAGGCATTCCTTGATGACAATGGTGGCAAATGCGGCAAGAACCGCAACCAGTTGCGGTTCCGGCAGGTTCCCGTCGATTATCGTCTTGCCAGCCTTGAAAAGGATTCCGGCACCGGTGCCAAAGATCACCAGAGCGACGAAGATCGCGGCGATGCTCTCTGCCTTGCCATGTCCATAAGGATGTTTGCTGTCAAAGGGACGGCGTCCTATACGCAGGGCGATCATGGTAAAAAGGATGGCGATGAAATCACAGGCGCTTTCCACACCGTCGGCAAAGACCGCCTCGGAATGCCCATAATGCCCGGCAGACAGCTTCATGACCATCAGGACGGCATTGACCCAAAATCCGACTGCAATGACCCGGTCAGCCTGGCCAAAACGTTCATAGCGCTCCATCTGCGTCTCCATTACCTGAGTGTACCATCGTTTCCCTGATCCCGGCGGACGCCGCTTCTGCGGGGCGCAGATCCTTGATACGCAACTGCAGACTGCGCCTGCCGTTCCAGATGTTTACCTGCATCGCCACCGCGCAGTCGATCAGGTCCGGCAGTTCGCGGGCAGCAAGGGAAAAACCGATCGCCTCGCAGATGCGCTCCCCCACGGCAAGGCGCAGTTTGAGATGAGCATCCTTGAGGACGCGCCGCTCCACGATCCGGGCATTGCGCACGAGGAAGAGCGGCTCCGGATTCCCTGCGCCAAAGGGAGAAAGTGCCGCGATCCGCTCTGCAAGCGCAAGTTCGAGATCGGATGGCAAAAGTTCCCCATCCAGCCAGAGATCCGGGACCAGTTCATCGTTCGCCAGTTCCCCACTCACCACGGCATCGAAACGCTCGACAAAGCCGGCCAGGGTCTCTTCGACAATCGAGAGCCCGGCTGCCTGGCGATGCCCGCCGAACTTGAGGAGATGATCGGCACAAGCATGCAGTGCCTGATAGAGGTGAAAACCGGGGATGCTCCGACCGGAACCGCGTCCGCTCCCCTCCTGCAGCGCTATCAGGATGGTGGGGCGATGGTAGAGATCGACCACCCGCGACGCAACGATGCCGATCACACCGGGATGCCAATCGGCAGAAGCAAGGACAATACTCTTTCTCCCCTTCAGATCCGGACTCTCCCCGATCCTGTGCAGGGCATCCTGCAGGATCTCCCGCTCCAGGGCCTGTCGCTCGGCATTGCTGGCATCGAGCTCGGCTGCCAGCCGGGCAGCCTCGGCACGATCCTGGGTGAGCAACAGCTCCACGCCGGCAGCGGCATCCTCAAGCCTGCCGGCTGCATTGAGTCTCGGGGCAAGACGGAACCCGACCGCTCCGCAGGAGACTTCGCCGTCGACCCCGGCAACCGCCTTCAGCGCGGCGATCCCCGGACGGCCGGCCGCAGTCAGGACTTTCAGCCCCGTTCGAACCAATGCTCTGTTAGCGTCGAGAAGCGGCACGATGTCCGCAATCGTCCCAAGCGCCACCAGATCGAGATAGTGCCGCAGGTCCGGCTCTTCCCCGGCGGCAAAGGCACCCTCCTCTCGGAGCCTGCTGCGAAGGGCCAGGAGCAGGTTGAAGGCGACACCGACGCCGGCCAGGACGGTGCAGGGAAACGCTGATCCGCTACGCAGCGGGTTGATCACCGCATAAGCTGCCGGGAGGGCCGGGCCTGGGGTGTGGTGGTCGGTGACGATCAGATCCAACCCCAGGTCGGCGGCAAGTCCCGCCTCGGCCACTGCCGAAATGCCGCAGTCGACGGTCACCACCACGCTGGCCCCCTGAGCTGCCACCGCCTGCAACCCATCAGCGGAGAGGCCGTAACCGTCCTCCAGCCGGCGGGGGATATGGTACAGGCAGGAGATGCCCGCGGTGCGGAAGAACCCGATCAAGAGGGCCACTGCCGTGATGCCGTCCACGTCGTAATCGCCGTAGACGCAGACGGTTTCGCCCGCTTGCCGCGCACGGGCAAGGCGCGCCACTGCCCGGTCCATATCCGGCAGCAGGAAGGGATCGGGAAGATCGGCAAGCGAGGGAGACAGGAAACGCCCCGCTGCCTCGGCAGTCTCCATGCCCCGGTTGACCAGCACCCTGGCAATGAGCGGATCCAGGGAGTGCTGTGCGACCAGGCCCCGCACTACCCCAGGATCAGCCGCGCGCAGGCGCCATCGTTTTTCGTGTATTGGCTGCATGATATGCCATGAAAAAAGCCCCCGCGGAAGCGGGGGCTTGGAGTCTACTTCATCCCGTGCGGGCTGGCTTTTAACTGTTCCACCATCTGTTTGATCTGCTGTGCCGTCGGACTGGTGGAATCCATGGCGAGGTACCGGTTCCAGGCGACGATAGCCTTGTCGGGCTGCTTCAGGTCGTTGGCGTAGACAACCCCGAGGTTAAACAGGCTCTGCAGGTGTTTTGGATCGATCTGCTGGGCCTTTTCAAAGTTGGCGACCGCCTTGTCGAACCATCCCATCTTGCGGTACATGATGCCCTGGTCGGTCAGGATGTTCGCATTGTTGGGATCGAGTTCCAGGGCCTTTCCATAGGCGGTGATCGCCTTCTGGGCCTGATCGGTATCGAAATAGTCATTCCCCAGCTGTACCCAGGCCTGCAGGTTGCGCGGGTCCTGCTTGACCAGCTTTTCCGCCTCGGCGATCCTCGCCTGGTAATCGGTGGGAGAACCGGACCCCATGGGTAATGGCGCATTGATCTGCGTCCGTTCGGCCTTGCTGGTGAAAAACATGTAACCGATCAAGAGACCTGCGATCAGGGCGACAACTGCGACAAGCAACTGTTCTTTGCTCAATGCTCGTACCTCCTTTATGCTTTCGCTTTGGCAGCCTTTTCTTCCCAGAGTGCGACAATGGGGCTGGCAACAAAGATGGATGAATAGGTAGCGACAACCACGCCGACAACGAGCGCGAAGGCGAAATCGTGGATCACTTCGCCTCCGAACAGGAACAGCGCCACCGAAGCGAGAAAGGTCGTCAGTGAGGTGACGATGGTCCGCGACAGCACTTCGTTGATGCTCTTGTTGAAGATGTTGAGCATCGATCCCTTGAGATCCTTGTGCAGGTTCTCACGGATACGGTCGAAAACCACCACCGTGTCGGTGAGCGAATACCCGGCGATGGTCAGCGCGGCAGTGATGAAGAGCAGGTTGAACTCTTTCCCCAGCACGAAGAAGACCGCAAACATGGCTAGGACGTCATGCAGCGTGGCAAGGGTGGCACCGACGCCGAATTTGAGATCGAAGCGCCAGGCAATGTAGATGATGATCCCCAGCAAGGAGATGGCAATGGCAACGAGGGTGTCCTTGCGCAGTTTGTCGCCGATGGACGGGCCGATCTCGGTGGAACTCTCCACGACAAAGGTATTGGTGGGGAACTCCTTCTTGAAGACATCCTCGATGGTGTCGGCTGCCTTGCCGGTCTCAAGGGATGTTCTGCCCACCTTGACCAGCAGCTTGTTCCCCTCCTTGATATCCTGGAGGTTTGCTTCTTTCAGGTTGTGCTTGGCCAGGGCAGCGCGGGCCTGATCGATATGCAGCGGCTGGGCGAACTTGAGCTGGATCGCGGTCCCGCCCGAAAAGTCGATCCCCATGTTGGCGGCACCGCGGGCGATCTGAATCATGGCGACTATCCCCACCAGGGCCATGATACCCGAAATCACGAAGGCGATGTTCCGTTTTCCGATGAAATCTATATTTGTTTTTCCGATAATTTCCATGACATTCCTCCGTTAAAGGCTCAGTTTCCTGACCCTGAAACGGGTGAGGACGAAGTCGAAGACCACCTTGGTGGCCACCAGGGAGGTGAAAAGGTTGATGATGATACCGAGGCTCAGGGAGACGGCAAATCCCTTTACCGGCCCGGTGCCGAACTGGAACAGCACTGCCGCGGTGATGAGCGTGGTCACGTGCGAGTCCATGATGGTGAGGAAGGCCTTGTCATAGCCGGCATCGATGCTGGCCGACGGTGTCTTGCCCAGCCGCAGCTCCTCCCGGATACGCTCGAAGATCAGTACGTTGGAGTCGACCGACATACCGACGAGCAGGACGATAGCGGCAATGCCGGGGAGGGTCAGGGTCGCGCCCAGCGCAGCCAGGGCTCCCATCAGGAAGATGATGTTCAGTACCATCCCCATGTTGGCCACCAGGCCCGACATCTTGTAGTAGATCGCCATGAAGATCACCACCAGAAGAACACCGACCATACCGGCCATGAGCCCTTTGTTGATGGAATCCTGTCCGAGGGACGGGCCGACCGTCACGTTCTGGATGATCTTGACCGGTGCGGGGAGCGATCCGGCCCGCAGGACAATGGCCAGGTCGGCTGCCTCTTTTTCGGTGAATGAACCGGATATCTGGGCGCTGCCGCCGGAGATCCGCTCGCGGATAACCGGTGCAGAATAGACCGTGTTGTCGAGGACAATGGCGAACCGCTTGCCCACGTTGGCGGCCGTGACCTGGTCGAACAGCCTGGCTCCGGTGGAATTGAACTCGATGGCCACATACGGCTGGTTGAACTGGGAATCGATCCGCACCTGTGCATCGGTGAGCAGATCACCGGTGATCATCGCCTTCCGTTTCACCACCAGCGGAATCTCGGAGACGGCACCCGTGGTCTGGTCGACCCGCTTCTCCACCAGGATCTCCTCATCCTCAGGGACCGTTCCGGGAGTTGCCGCAGCAGCATTGATATTTTCGTCCACCAGCTTGAACTCCAGCCGGGCGGTCTTGCCGATCAGCTCGATGGCCCGCTTCGGGTCCTTGATGCCGGGGAGTTGCACGACGATGTTGCTGAGGCCTTCGCGAGCAATTACCGGCTCGGAAACGCCGAACTGGTCAATCCGGTTGCGGATGGTCTCCAGCGCCTGTGCCACTGCCTTGTCCTGGCGGTCCTTGGCGACCTTCTCGTTCATCCGGAGCTGGATATTGACAAAACCACCCTCGTCAAACGGGGGAAGCAGTTCCATCTCCGGATACTTCTTCTTCACCTGGGCCTGGACAGTGTCGGCAGTACCCTTGTCGTACAGGGTAAGCTGCACCTTGTCGGGTGCCACCCGGGCTATCCGCTTGTAACGAAGGTTCTGAGCGGTGAGGGTATCCTCCAGATCGGTGGCAATCAGGTCGAGTGAACCTTCGACCGCCTTCACCGTATCCACCTCCATCACCAGATGAGACCCCCCCTGCAGGTCAAGACCGAGATGGATCTTGTCAGCGGGTAGCCACCCCTTCCACCATGACGGCAGCGTGCCGACCAGTGTCGGGACCATGTAGAGAAACGACAGCAGCAGAAACAGCACGATCAGGCTGACACGCCAGCCGAAGCCCTTTGACATACGTTTGGTGCTCCTTTCAGTCATGCGGGATGACCTGCCGGATGCTCACCACAGGGCGTGCATCCGGCAGATCATCTTCGCATCAATCCTTTTTGACAACGCTGGCGATGTGGCCCTTGTTGAACTTCACATTCACCCCGTTTGCGATTTCCAACTGGATCACCGTCTCCTCCATGGCCGTCACCTTGCCGTGCATGCCGCAGGCCGTGATGACCAGATCCCCTTTTTTCAGGGAGTCCAGCAGCGCACGATGCTCTTTTGCCTTTTTCTGCTGCGGCCGGATCAGGAGAAAGTAGAAAATGGCGAACATGAAGATAAGGGGAATCATGTTCATCAAAGCGCTCTGCGCCCCCCCAGCCGAAGCGCCACCGGGCGGTTGTCCCATTGCAAAAGCCAAACCCAACATAGTGTAACCTCCAAGTAATCAGGGATGAAGGAGCAGGAACCGGGGACAGGAGACAGCACGACTCCGTGCCGCCCCCTGTCTCCGCCCCCTGTTCCCGGTTTATTGCCTCTTGGCGTAAAACTCCCGCCGGAAATCCTCGAAACGATCGGCTGCTATGGCCGCACGCATGTCAGTCATCAGCGCCAGATAGTAGTGCAGGTTATGCCAGGTATTGAGTCGCGCCGCCAGGATCTCCCCGGAGCGGAAGAGATGGCGGAGATAGGCGCGACTGTAATTCCGGCAGACATAACAGCTGCATTCGGGATCAATGGGCCCGCTATCCTCGGTATAGGCGGCACCCTTGATGTTGATCCGGCCCGAACTGGTAAAGAGCATGCCGTTTCTGGCATTGCGGGTCGGCATGACGCAGTCGAACATGTCATAACCCGAGTAGACCCCTTCGACCAGGTCCTCCGGGGTGCCGATACCCATCACGTAGCGCGGCTGTTCCGTCGGCAGCAGGCCGGAACAGCATTCCATCAGTTCATAGCGCAGATTCGGCGCCTCGCCGACCGACAGCCCCCCCAAGGCATACCCGTCAAATCCGATCTCCCTGAGGTCGGCGGCACTTTGTGCCCGCAGCTCCGGGTACATCCCCCCCTGCACGATTCCGAACAGCGCCTGGTCCTGCCGCTTTTTCGCCTCCTTGCACCGTTTTGCCCAGCGGGAGGTGAGCTCCATGGAGGTGCTGACATACTGATATTCGGCAGGATACGGGGGGCACTCGTCGAAGCACATGATGATGTCGGCCCCGAGCGCCTCCTGAATGGCAATGGCCCCTTCCGGCGAGATGGTGTGATAGGAACCGTCCAGATGGGACTGGAACCTGACCCCGTCTTCCGTAATCTTGCGCAGCTCGCTCAGGCTGAAGACCTGGAAACCACCGCTGTCGGTTAAGAGCGGCCTGTCCCACCCCATGAACTTGTGCAGCCCTCCCATCCGGGCTATCAGCTCGTGGCCGGGCCGGATGTAGAGATGGTAGGTATTGGCCAGGATGATCCGGGCGTCGACCTGCTTCAGCTCCTCGGGGGTCATCGCCTTGACCGTGGCCTGGGTACCGACCGGCATGAAGATGGGCGTGTCGATGATCCCGTGGGGGGTTGTCAAAGAACCGAGCCGGGCCTTCCCGTCCTGTTTCAGCAACTTGAAATCGATTGCAGACAAATTCGTTGACTCGCAATGCGTGACATCCGGCGCAGTCTCATCCCCTGCACCGCCCATTGCCTGTCACGGCCTCAATAGATGATCATGGCATCGCCGTAACTGTAAAAACGGAACCTCCGCTCAACCGCTTCGGCATACGCGTTAAAGAGAAAATCCTTGCCGGCAAAGGCGGCAACCAGCATCAGCAAGGTTGAACAGGGGAGGTGGAAATTGGTGATCAGGGCATCCACCACCCTGAACCGATAGCCGGGACGGATGAATATATCAGCCTCCCCCTCACCGGCAACGATCTCGCCATCCTCTGTCGCAGCCTGTTCCAGCGCCCGTGTCGTCGTGGTGCCCAGCGCAACCACCCGGCCGCCGCTGCGGCGCGTTTCCCGAATCAGGGCAGCTGTTGCCTCGGGAATCAGGTACCGCTCCCGGTGCATCCGGTGCTCCTGGAGATCCTCGCTGCGGATCGGCATGAAGGTGCCGAGCCCGACATGGAGAGTCAGCGGCGCAACCGTCACACCGCGGGATTTCACGGCGGCCAGAAGCTCCGGGGTGAAATGCAGCCCGGCCGTCGGTGCGGCAACCGCACCATCTGCCGCGGCAAAGACCGTCTGGTACCGCTCACGGTCGGCAGCACCGGGTTGGCGCTTGATATAGGGGGGCAGCGGAACCCTGCCGTACGTTTCGAGCCAGGCGCCGAACCCGGCAACCGGGCTGAAGGAAAGAAGCCAGCACTCCCCCTCACCCCGCCCTTCAACCTGGGCGGAAACCCCTCCAGGAAACAGGAAGCGGGTGCCGGGCCGGGGAGACTTGGAGGACTTGACCAGACAGTGCCAATGCTCATCGCTTCCCGTTACGCGCCGCACCAGAAAGGCCTCGACCTTGCCGCCGCTCTCCTTCTGCCCCAAGAGCCGGGCAGGAATCACCCGGGTATCGTTCAGCACCAGGAGGTCTCCCGGCCTGAAAAGGGCGGGGATTTCCTGAAAAACGGTCTCCCCGATCAGGCCATCCGCCCTGCGCAGCGTCATCAGGCGGGCAGCGTCGCGGCGCTCTGCCGGCACCTGCGCTATCAGCTCAGGCGGCAGGTTATAGTCGAACTCGGCAAGGTGCATGGACTCACTCGCCGTATATGTTCACAAGCCTGGTGCCCGGATAATAGTACGACAGGATCTCCCGGTAGGTGAACCCGTCTGCGGCGCGCTGCTTGGCGCCCCACTGGCAGAGACCGACGCCGTGGCCGTATCCGGTGCCGCTGATCAAGGCGTCATCGTCAACGACCCGCACCTCGAAGTTGGTGCTCTTGATGACGCTATAGCCGAGCGCCTTGCGGAATCCCGCGCCAGGAACCGCAACGCGCCCCCGCGCCGTCGACAGGATCACCTCGTTCAGCCGCCCGCTCTTGTTGCGCACGCCCGGACGGATGTCCCGAAGTCCGGCAACGGCATAGCCGGCACCTTTCAGTTGCGTCTCGATCTTTTTGAGTGAAATGCGCTGCTCCCAACGATACGGATTGGCGGTCTGGCAGTAGCTGCAGCTCACCCCCTGGAGGTAGGGGAGCCCGTACCCCCAGACATTTTCCGCGGCCTCGGTATGGCCGCCGCAGTTCGAATGATAGAAGGCCTGGATCACCGCGCCATTACTGGTCAACACCTCGCCGGCAGTCTCCTTGACACCGCGGGCCGCCCGGCTGTCCTCGATGTCGCACCCTTCATAGACCTGATCCAGAACGGACGATTCGAGCTGATAGGGGGCATTCTTGCGCGCCTCTTTCTGGAAGATCGCGTAGGAACGGGCAATGACCGCCTGGGCCTTCACCGCCTCCATCGGCCACTGGGACGATATCTCGCAGTTGATCAGACCGACCAGGTACTCTTCCAGGGGTAGCTCGTTGACGACCAGCAGGCCTTTGTCGGCAGAAGAAACCTCGATAACCCCGCGGTACCCCTTGCCGTTCACCTGTACAAAGACCGGAGCGGAGATCTTGAGCCCCCGAAGCGTCCGGCCGTTGATCACCACTCCTCCCTTGCCCCTGCGGATCTCAACGGGGAATCCGAGGCGGAGAGGCTCGCCGGCGTCGTCAGTGGCCAGGATGCCGTTACCGTCTATCCTGACGCTTTCGCCCCCCTTGAGCAACGCGACCCGGATCATCTCCTGCTGCGAGGGGAAGGACCCTGTCGTCACTGCCGGAATGAGCAGCATGAGCAGTAAAATCAGGAAAAGGCGCACGCATCTAACCTTTGCAAAACTTTAAGATAAAATCACAAAATCGTACGCAAAGTCAATGTTTTTTCGCCGTCGGCGGGACCTGACACATTGGCTGGCGAATTGCTTAATGAGAAATGTCGCGAGATGTGCTATAGATGTTGTGGCGGTCATGATAGGGGGTGGCGCTCACATTGTCAAGAGTGTCACATGCAGCCCCGACTGGCCCCTGCGGGCACTGACAGGGAGAGCCGGAAGAGAGGTCTGCAGCAGTATTGCCCGAGGTCAGCCGTTCATGACCGCATGATTCCCATGCGTTGCACGATTCCGGTGCGCCAAATAACCCGATCTATCCGCGCTTTCGAGACACCGGCCCGTCGCTCAGCTGACAAACAGGATTGCCCTACAGCCCATGATTTCGCTCAAAACCAAAATTCTCGGCATTGCCGCCCTTGTCGTCGCAACGATCGTTTCGATTTCAGCTCTGCTGAATCTCAATTATCAGAACCAGATCATCTTCAGCATCGCTGAACGGAACACCGCCCTGCTCACCGAGACCATCAAGGGCTCTATCACCGATGCCATGCTTGCCGGCCACTCGGACGAGATCAGGAAGATCTTCTCCCACATCACCTCCAAGAACATGATCAAGACCCTCCGGATCATCGACGAATCCGGCAAGGTACTCAACTCGGCAAACCATTCGGAAATCGGGACCACCGCCTTCAGCAATGCCCTGATCGCCTACCGGCGAGGGGTGCAGTCATCAGCCAGCCTCCTGGACAACAGGGTCTTCGTCAGCATTTCCCCTATCCTCAATGCCCCGGCCTGCATTCGTTGTCACGAATCGTCCCAAAAGGTCCTCGGCCTGCTGGAGATCGAGACATCGCTGGATTACGTGCACGGCATCGTCTCGGAGAACAGAAAGCAGACCGTCATAGCCACTGCCATCATCATTCTGCTCCTGGTAATCTCCATCTCGCTGCTGATGGTAGTCTACCTGGACAAACCGGTCAGCATCCTGATCAACGCCATGCAGCGCCTGGAACAGGGTGAATTCGCCCATACGCCGACCTTTACCAGCAGCAAAGAGATGAACCTCCTGTCGCGGCACTACAACCGTATGGTAAAACGGCTGCACCTGCTCATGGAAAATGCGGTGAAGAACGAGGGGGAACTGGTGCGGGCGCAGGATAAGCTGGAGCACCACCACGAAACCCAGATCATGAACGAGCAGCTGGAACAGCAGCTCAGGGAGATCGAAGCGCTGAACCGCTCATTGGTGGAACGGATCGAGGAGATCGAAGAGGCGAATTACAAGATTGCGGATCTGGCCGGAGAACTGGAAGACAAGAACTCGACCCTGGAACGTGCCGTGGCAAGGCTCTCCACCCTCCACAAGGTGGGCCTTGCCATCGGATCGACCATGGAGCTGGGTCCCCTCTTTCACCTGGTGGTCAGATCCACCATGGAGACGCTGCAGGCCCGGATCGGCTTCATTGCCCTCCACGACACCGAGACCCAAACCATCTCCATTTCCACCCTCCTGGGTGAGCAGAAGCTCCCCATGGAAGAGTTCACCGTGCCGGCAGATGCCTGCGAAGTCTCGTCATGGGTGGTTGCCCACCGGAGACCGCTTTTGATCTCCAACATGGCCGATTATCCGCACTTCATCGCCCAGAGCCCGCTCGGCTTCGAGAAGAAGACTGTGATCAGCGTGCCGCTGCGGGTCAAGGAAGAGGTCATCGGCACCATCAATGTCATCAACCGCTGGGACAATACCTCCTTTTCCAACGAGGACCTGGAACTCCTGACCACCATAGCCGGGCAGGCGAGCATTGCCATTAACAACGCCAAGCTCTATGACGAACAGCAGAAAACCTATCTCAGCACCATCCAGTCCCTTGTTTCTGCCATCGAGGCCAGCGACAGCTACACGCGCGGCCACTCGGAACGCGTGACCCACTACAGCCTGCTCCTGGCGAAAAA
The DNA here is from genome assembly GCA_009684525.1 of Geobacter sp. Classification (NCBI taxonomy): domain Bacteria; kingdom Pseudomonadati; phylum Thermodesulfobacteriota; class Desulfuromonadia; order Geobacterales; family Geobacteraceae; genus Geobacter; species Geobacter sp. The sequence continues at coordinate 9,421 of WKKR01000006.1, read as the reverse complement.
GCTCGACCTCCCTCCCGAGCGCCTCAACATCATCGAGCGGGCCGCGATCCTGCACGATATCGGCAAGATCGGCATCGACCTCACCCTGCTCCACAAAAAAGGGGGGCTCTCCAGCAATGAGATCATCCAGATGCGCGAACATCCGGCCATCGGGATGAAAATCCTGGAACCGATCGGGTTTCTCCAGGATGTCCGGATCTGCATCGGCCAGCACCATGAGCGCTTCGACGGACAGGGTTACCCGCAGTGCCACGGCTCGGAATCGCTCTTGCTGGAGGCCCGCATCCTGGCCATCGCCGACGCCTTCGATGCCATGACCTCGGACCGTCCCTATCGCAAGGCCCTGCCGGTTGCCATTGCCATCGCTGAGCTCCGCGATCATGCCGGAACCCAGTTCGATCCGGAGCTGGTGGAACAGTTCATCTCGGCGCTGGCAGAGGAAGAGCCGGCAGATTCCCTGCAGACGCCTGCCGAAACTGTCCCCGCCGGTATCAGCTGCTGCAGCGTATAGCCGGTCAAACTTTCCGTGACGGCAAACCGTTTGCACCTCCCACACCCTCATGATATATATGCGGACAATGCCTGCAGCCGGCATCATTCTACCGTCAGGACTACCCCGTGACCCCGTTGCTCGACGTCCAAGGACTTGCTACCCACTTCGAACTCTCCGGCCGCCATGTCAAGGCGGTACGCAACGTGAGCTTCACCGTCGAGGCAGGAGAAACCCTGGCGATCGTCGGCGAATCGGGCTGCGGCAAGAGTATGACGGCTCTCTCCCTGCTACGCCTGGTTCCCCCGGGGGGGAGAATTGTCAGCGGCTCCATCAAGCTGGGCGGGACCGACCTGCTGCAGCTGGACGACGCGGAGATGCGGCGTATCCGGGGGGCCAGGATCGCCATGATCTTTCAGGAGCCGATGACCTCCCTGAATCCGGTATTGACCGTCGGTTCGCAGGTTGTCGAAGGGTTGCAACTCCATCGGGGCCTGTCCCGTCGGGATGCGCTTGCTGAAAGCATCAATCTCCTGCGCCAGGTGGGCATCCCCGCTCCGGAATCGCGCTGCCGCGAGTACCCGCACCAGCTCTCCGGAGGCATGCGTCAACGCGCCATGATCGCCATGGCCCTGGCCTGTCGTCCAGAGCTCCTCATTGCCGATGAACCGACCACTGCTCTTGACGTCACCATCCAGGCCCAGATCCTTGACCTGCTCAACGAGGTTCGCTCCGCACACCGGATGGGCATGATCCTCATATCCCACGACCTGGGGGTCGTTGCCGAAAACGCCCAGCGGACAGCCATCATGTATGCGGGGCAGATCGTGGAAACCGCACCCACGGGCGAACTCTTTACATCTCCGCTCCACCCGTACACCGAGGGGCTCCTCAGGGCGCTGCCGCAAAACACCCCTCCGGGAACAGAGCTGGCAACCATTGCCGGCCAGGTCCCCGATCTGGGCGGCGATCTGGCCGGCTGCGGCTTCTGTGACCGCTGCCCGGCACACGACTGGCAGTGCCGCACGGAAACGCCGCCGTTGCGCGAGCCGCAGCCGGGGCACCTGGTCAGGTGCTGGAGATTTCCATGACCATGCCACTCCTGGAAACCAGGGAAATCACGAAGCGATTTACCACAACCCCCTCCTTCGGACCACGCCAGGTGCTGACGGCTGTCGCCGGCGTCAGTATCCGCCTGGAAGCCGGCGAAACCCTGGGCATCGCCGGGGAATCGGGGTGCGGCAAGTCAACCCTTGCCAAGCTGATTATGGGGCTCACTCCCCCTTCCGGCGGCGAGGTCCTCTATCGCGGCACTCCCCTCTCTGTCATGACGTCCGCGGATCGGCGCACCTTTCGCAAAGGGGTGCAGATCGTGTTCCAGGACCCGTTCTCGTCCCTCAACCCCCGTATGCGGATCGGCGAGACCATTGGCGAACCACTGCAGATCCACGGCCTGGCAAGGGGCAAGGCCCTGCAGGAACGGATCGCCGACCTGATGCAGCAGGTCGGGCTCAGCCCTGATCACGCCCAACGGTTCCCGCACGAGTTTTCCGGTGGCCAACGTCAGCGGATCGGCATTGCCAGGGCTCTGGCTGCCGGCCCGCAGGTAGTCATCGCCGATGAACCGGTCTCAGCCCTCGACCTCTCCATCCAGGCCCAGATCATCAATCTTCTCATGAGCCTGAAACAAATGTACGGGCTGGCCTTTCTCTTCATTGCCCACGACCTGTCCGTGGTGCGGCACATCAGCGACCGGATCGCCATCATGTACCTGGGCAGGATCGTTGAGGCCGGGACGCGGGATGCCATCTTCGACTCCTTCCTCCACCCCTACACCGAGGCGCTGGTATCGGCCATCCCCCGAGTTGGTGCCGACAAAGAACGACAGCGGATCGTCCTTGCCGGCGACGTTCCGAGCCCCCTGGCAATCCCCGCCGGATGCCCCTTCAGCAGCCGCTGCCGCTACGCGCGCGAGATCTGCCGGGCCGAGACGCCGCAGCTCGACGAGAAGGAGCCCGGCCACTGGGCAGCCTGTCATTTCAGCAACGATCTTTTTCGTTAAGACTTTTTATTGACATTTGCACAAAGAGACACTATACAAACATGTCAATTGTCCAGGTTAGATGCAGCAGGAGGGAGAGCTCCCATGGATTTCGATAAACAGATGAATTTTGATGCCGAGGCCGACATCCTGAAGGTACTGGGGCACCCGGTCCGCCTGAAGATCGTTGCTGGACTCTGCTCCAAGGAATGCAACGTAAAGCATATCTGGGAATGCCTGGGCCTGCCACAGGCAACGGTTTCCCAGCATCTTGCGCTGCTGAAGAACAAGGGAATCATCGAGGGGAAACGGGACGGCGTCGAGGTCTTCTATGCCGTAACCAACCCTCTCGCAAAAAAAATAGTTGATATCCTCCTCACCTGATCAACCATTCCAGCTCATCCCTCGCCCTCTCTTGAAGAGGGGGCTTCAGTTTACCAGCCACTGGCCACGGTGAACAGTGGGCCTACCCTGTACGAGGCGCATCAGCCATGGTGAGCATTGAACTCTCGCCGGGACGGGAGAGGCGCGTCCTTTCCGGCCATCCCTGGATTTTCAGCAACGAGATCGCCAATATCCGCGGTGAACGAGCGCCCGGAGCAGCGGCAGAGATTTTTGCCGCCTCGGGGAAATTTCTCGGCACCGGTTACTACAACCCCCACTCCCTGATTGCCGCCCGCCTTCTCTCCCGCAGCCGCATCGACATCGATTCCGTCACCTTTTATCTGGAACGGCTGCGCCAGGCCCTTGCCCTGCGCCGGTCCCTCTATCCGGATATGGCCACCTTCAGGCTGGTGCACGGCGAAGGAGACTTCCTCCCCGGACTGGTGGTCGACAAGTACGGCGACTATCTTTCCCTGCAACTCCTCTCCTACGGCATGGATGCACGGCGCGATCTGATCGTTGCCGCACTCGGGGAACTCCTGTCGCCGGCCGGCATCGTAGCCAGGAACGACGTGGCGGTCCGCAGCCTGGAGGGGCTCGACGACCGGGTGGAGGTCCTCCGGGGCGACATCCCCGACCGGATCGAGATCGAGGAACATGGACTTACCTTTCAGGTATCCCTCCTGAGCGGACAGAAGACCGGCCACTTTCTCGACCAGAAGGAAAACCACCTGCTGCTGAAAGGGATCGTTGCGGGAAAAGAGGTGCTGGACTGTTTCTGCTATTCGGGGAGTTGGGGGGTGCATGCGGCAGCGTTCGGCGCCGCCGGCGTCACCTGCCTGGATATCTCGGAGCGGGCCATCGGCCTGGCCAGGGAAAACGGGGCTCGCAACAACGTTGCCGGGCGGATGGAGTTTCAGGCCGTGGATGTCTTCGAGCGGTTACGCAGCCTGCATGGCGAAGGGAGGCTCTTCGACGTGATCGTCCTTGATCCCCCTGCATTCGTCAAAAGCAAGAAGGCGCTCAAGGAAGCGGAAAAGGGGTATCTCACCATCAACCGACGGGCCATGGAGCTGTTGCGACCGGGGGGCTTCCTCATCACCTGTTCCTGCTCGTTCCACATGGGGCGCGAGCTTTTCACCGACTTGCTGAGAAACGCCGCCATCCAGGCCCGCAGGGAATTCCGGCTCCGTTCGGTACACTCCCAGGCACCGGATCACCCTGTACTCCTGGCGGTTCCCGAGACAGAATACCTCAAATGCTGTGTCCTGCAGGCCGTCTGAGCGAACGAGGGCCGTGCCGACAGCCAGCTCCGGGGCAGATCACCCTGAAGACTTCCGCACCACGCCGTAGATCACTTCGTAGGTCGCCGGGATCGTTTCCCCGCTCCCATACTCCCGTTGATAGATCTCCATCATCTCCAGCATGATCCGTCGCTCGGCCAACCCCCGTCCCGAGGCCTTCACCGCGTTCCCGGCCCCGATCCGCCGGATGGAGCGGAGCAGATGCGCCACATCGGGGTGCAGCTCCACTTCGAACTCGGAGACGAGATAGGCCGGCTCCAGCCCGACGACGCGCAGCGCCACGGCCACGTCGTCCACGGCCTTGAAACGGTGGGTCCTGTCATCGGCACCGTCTGATACCCCTCTGGCAGCGGTCTTGTAGGCGGTGCGCAGCTCATGCAGCGTTTTCTCCCCGAACAGGGCAAAGCAGAACTGGCCACCCGGCCTGAGAACCCGTCGGATCTCGCCAAAGGCCTGTTCAAAGGTTTCCAACCACTGGAAGGTGGAGGTTGAAACGACCAGGTCGAGGGAAGCCGCAGCATAGGGGAGCTCTTCGGCATCTGCAGTGAGGAAGTCGACCCGGCTGTTTCCGGCCATCCGTTCCCGGGCCGCAAGCCCCATGCCGTAAGCCAGATCGAGGCCATACAGAGAGGCGCTCGGGTAGCGGTGCGACAACTCCTGCAGCAGGGCGCCTGTACCTGATCCGATGTCCAGGACCCTGGAGATTGCTTCGTCGCTCCCCGGCAGCAGGCTGATGAAACGCGCGAGCACCCGCTTCTGGACCATGGCATGACGGTCGTAATCGTGGGCATGGGCATGAAAAGAGCTGCGGACCCGCTGTCGGTCAATGCCGGCCATGCACCCGCTCCAGGAAACCGCCGAGGCGGCGATTGAACTCTTCGGGATGGGACATGAACGGCGCATGTCCGCAGCCGTCCATCAGTTCCAGACCAGCACCGGGGATCTGTTCCGCCATGTAGCGGGCGGCCGCAACAGGGCAAACCGTATCGAGACTCCCGTGCAGCAGCATTACCGGCAGGTCGATGGCGCCAAGCCCGGCGCGAAGGTCTGCCGAGGCAAGAATGGCAAGGGTCGACAGGGCAACGTCCGGATCGGGCTGCCGCCCCCTCATGACAATCTCCCGCGCTATCCGGTTTTCCTGCTGCCGCGAGAGCTCACCACTCGCGAACATCCCCCGGAAAAACTCCCCCATGGTTTTCTGGAAATCCCTCCTGAGACGTATCCCCATCCCCTTGGGCTCTGTGGGAGCCACCCCGTGCGGATACCCTTCAGTAGCGGTGAAGCGAGGAGTACCACCAACAAGGGCCATCCCTTCGAGGCTTGAGCGAAGCCGGGGAAAAGCGGCAAGTGACACGAGCGCCCCCAGCGACCAGCCGATCAGCACCACCCCGGACAGACCCAGCTCCGAGAACAGTGTCGCAAGGTCATCTCCGCAGCCCTGCAGCGTCACCTGCCCCCCTGGCGCTGTCGACTGCCCATGTCCGCGCAGGTCGGGAACAATGACCCGATAGCCGGCAGCGGCGAATGGTTCGGCCTGAAACCGCCAGGCACGCCCTGACATGCTCCAGCCATGGATAAAGACCAGAGGCGGCCCGCCCCCCTGATCCTCGTAGAAAATCCTCGCGCTGTCAACGGTTTCGATGAATGGCATGATCGGACCTCAGATGATCCCGAGCGTCCTGCCGACCCTGACAATGGCTGTACAGGCACGGCTGATCTCGTCAGCGCTGTGGGTCGCCATGAGGGTGCAGCGGAGCCGGCAGCTGCCAGCAGGCACCGTGGGTGGGCGGATCCCCTGGACGAAAAACCCTTCCTCCAGGAGCATGCGGGAAAACGCCATGGTCTCCTCTGCGCCGCCGACGCGCACCGGCACGATCTGGGTCACACTCCCCATGGTATCGAAGCCGGCGCCCTGCAGGGTGCTGCGCAACAGGTCGCTGTTCTGCCCGAGCCGTGTGCGCAGTAGGGCGCCTTCTGCCGATTCGATGATCTCCAGGGCCGCAATGGATGCGGCCAGGACAGCCGGGGGGAGCGATGTGGAGAATATGAAGCTCCTCGCCCGGTTGACCAGATACTCGATGATCTCCCGCTTTGCCGCGGCATAGGCACCGAAACTCCCCAGGGCCTTGCCCAGCGTGCCCATCTGGATATCCACGCCGTCTGCGACACCGCACCATTCGGCGCTTCCCCGGCCATGCTCCCCCAGGACACCGCAACCATGGGCATCGTCCACCATGAGCAGGCAGCCGAACTCCTCTTTCAGCGCCACGATCCCGGCCAGTGGTGCCAGATCCCCGTCCATGCTGAAGACGCCGTCGGTCACGATGAGACGGCGCCCCTGGCAGTCGGTGTTCTGCAGCAGGCGGCGCAGGGCAGCAAGATCGTTGTGGGGGTAGCGCACCAGCCTGGCCCTGGAGAGGATGGCGCCATCGACGATACTTGCATGGTTGAGCCGATCGGAAAAGATGACATCACCCTTGCCGACCAGGGCGCCAATGATCCCGACATTGGCCGCATACCCCGCGTTGAAGACCAGTGCCGCCTCCGTCCCCTTGAATGCGGCAATGCGTCGTTCGAGTTCTCCGTGCAGCTCCATGGTGCCGGATACGAGCCGGGCTGCCCCACTGCCGGTCCCGAAGCGCTCCACCGCCCTGATGGCCGCTTCCTTGAGCAGTGAATGGTCGGCCAGCCCCAGGTAGTTGTTGGAACAGAACAGGACCACCTCTTTGCCATCCAGAACCACCCGGCACCCCTGCGCTCCCTGCACCTGCCGCATGGAGCGGTAGAGCCCCACCCGCTTCAGTTCATCCAGTTCCTGTCGTATTTCCTCTAGCACAAGCTCATCCCTCGTTTCGCTCCAGGTTTCGAGTTGTTCTAACATAGAAGGGCTGTCTGGTCAACCAGTGCCAGCAAAGAAGTTTACATGACATCAGCGGGAGGATTCAGATCGGGTGCAGGGAGGAGATCGATAATCGTTACCTCGGGAGGCGCGAGAAAACGGATCGGCGGCCCCCAGGTTCCGGTCCCGCGACTGACGTAAAGTGACGAGCCGTCAGAGAGCCGGTTCAGCCCGGCGCGCACCGGGAAGAAGAGATAGGTGAGGGCATTGAAGGGAAATATCTGCCCCTTGTGCACATGACCGGACAGCTGCAGATCAAATCGGCCACGACTTTCCGGTGCCACGACAGGGCGATGCTTGAGCAGGATGGTATACGGTCTGTCCGGGTCGGCAGCAAGGAAGCCCTGCTCGTCGCTCCGTGCAGACTCAGCCCAACGGGCTCCTGCCGGATCATCCACCCCGGCGATGGTGAGCATGCCTGCCACGTTCACCGTCTCCCTACGCAAGGTCCTGAATCCGCACCGACGGAGGAAATCCAGGGACTGGGGCAGGCCGGCATAGTATTCGTGGTTACCGATCACCGCAAAACTGCCGTATCGAGGTGTAATCGCCAGAAACTGCTGCGACAGGCCGTTCAGTCTCTGTACCTGCCCATCCACAATATCTCCGGTTGCCACCAGGATATCGGGACGGGCCGCTGCAACTACCGCCAGCATGCTGCGCAGCCGCTTTTCACCGACCATCAGGCCGAGATGGACATCAGACAGCTGGACAATCCTGATCCCTGTGCTGCCGGCCGGCAGCTTCGCACTATAGAGCGTGAGATGCTCAGAGCGGATATGTGTCGCCTCGTAGCCACCGTACAGGGTACAGCAAGCAGCAAGCAGCACCGCTCCCAAGGCCCTGTTGCGATCCGAGAACACCGGCAGGGAAGGCACCACGAACCCGCAACAAGCAGAGATCCAGGCCAAGAGCCGCAGGAGGTCGATGCACCCCAGGATGACAACCAGGAGAAAGGCAAATCCCATCCAGCAATAGCCGCACCAGGCAATGCCAATGGCCAATGCCTCCAGGTCCAGTCGATCCAGCCTCCGGACGAGTAGCGGCGCCAGCACCATCGCGGTAAACAGCAAGCCCACCAGAATCCGCCGCATTCCCGGAGCAAGCAGGGGCCGCACCCGCAGATAGAGGTAGAGATGCATCAGGCCGTAGAGCGAGAAAAATGAAATGAGAAAGCGGAGCATGGTCACCTGTTGCGACAAACTCTAGCACAGCTCTGTTTACTTGGATACCCCTCTGGGATAGAATGAAACCATGTCCACAAGATCGTTCGTCATCGGGGATGTACATGGCTGCGCCCATACTCTGCACCATCTCCTCTTTAAGGTCCTGCAGGTACGGCGGCCCGACAGGGTATATCTCCTCGGCGACCTGATCGATCGCGGCCCGCGCAGTAAGGAGGTACTGGACACCCTCATGCGGCTCCGTTCTGCCGGCTATTTCATCAGGTCAGTGCGGGGCAACCACGAGGAGATGTTGCTTAATGCCTGCCGGGACCGGGATTCATTCCGGCTCTGGATGCTGAACGGCGGGGCGCAGACGCTTGCAAGCTTCAATGTGGAGGATGCCTGCGAGATCCCGTTCCTCTACCGAAACTTCATTGCCGACCTCCCCTACTACCTGGAGCATGACCGGTTCGTCCTGGTCCACGCCGGAATCAACTGGAACGCAGCAGATCCCTATGCCGACCACGAAGCAATGCTCTGGAGCCGAGGTCAGCCGGCATATGACAAGCGAACCGACAGGAGACGGGTTATCTGCGGCCATACGTCATTACCCCTTGCCGAAATCAGGGACAGCCTCGACACTGATTGCATCACCCTGGACGGCGGCTGCGTCTACTCACAGAACCCCGCCTGGGGAAAACTTGTCGCCCTCGAACTCGGGACAATGACCCTGTACGATGTTTCCTACTGCGATTGATAACCCACCGGAGCGGTAACAGCATGAAACACTTCCGCAAAGAACTCTGGTTCGAGACCACCCATCGTCGCGAATATATCAACATAACCTCGCATGTGCAGGAGTGCCTGAAGGAAAGCGGCATCCACGAAGGGCTGCTCCTCTGCAACGCCATGCATATCACTGCCAGTGTGTTCATCAACGACGACGAGTCCGGCCTTCATCACGACTTTGAGGTATGGCTTGAACGGCTGGCACCGGAGCACCCGCACTCGCAATACCGGCACAATGGCTTCGAAGACAATGCCGATGCACACCTGAAGCGTTCCATCATGGGAAGAGAGGTGGTCATCGCCATAACGGGAGGAGCACTGGAGCTTGGTCCGTGGGAGCAGGTATTT